>JAKSIF010000070.1 GCA_024398965.1 Fibrobacter sp.
TCCTGGATGAAGAAGGCCGCACGGAAATGGGTGCCATGGGCCGCCTAAAGCAGCTGGCCGCACGACTTTGCAAAGGATTTGTGGATGGCTCGGAAGGCTCCGCAAGTGGCTCTGAAACGTCATCCTGGACCCCCGTTGGGGGGATAGGATTCATTTCCGCAGCCATGGAAGTCCGTCAGACTCTGCTCACCGCCCAGACTCCCGAGGAATTTTTCGAACGCAAGGAAATGCTAAAGAACGGCATCGCCAAGAGCCTGCGTTACGAACCCAACCGTCTGGTGAACCTGAACGGCGCCAAGGATAACACCCTGGTTTTCGGGAATCGCTACGAAAATCGGTAGGTGTTACCTTCCAGACGCCTGCGCAATTTGCATTTTACGAATTTTCTAAATATCGGTAAAAATTTTGTTTTTACCGATAAATGTATTGACGGAGCTAAGGTTTTCGTTTATATTTTGAACGCGTAGAGAAAAATATGGCGAACGAATATAAAGTTGTAAAAACGTATAGTGCATGCCTAAGAGAGTGTGGTAGCCAGTATCAGGTGCAAAGGGCTGTCGAAACAGGTTCGCTCTTTAAAGTTGAGGAGGGCGTTTATGCTGCAGAGCCGAATGTCCCCGAGATTGCCTTGATTTCTGCGAAGTATCCCAATGCGATTATTGCAGGGGAGTATGCGTTTTATTATCACGGATTTACCGATGTGATTCCGGAAAAGTACAGTATGGCGACAAAGTCAAAGGCTGCGAAAATTTCGGACCCCCGCGTGTTTCAAATTTATGTTCGTGATGATTTGCTGGAACTAGGAGCCCAGACGCAGTCTGTTGATGGCTACGAGTTCAGAATCTATGATCGCGAGCGGATGCTGATTGAATTGCTGCGTAATAAGAACACCATGCCTTACGATCTGTATAAGGAAATCCTGCTGAAGTATCGTGGGCTGGTCAATTCTCTTGAACTGTGGCGTATTCAGGAATATGCAGAAAAGTTTCCCAAAAGCAAGATGATCAAAAAAGCCCTTGATGAAGAGGTTCTGTGATTCTTAACTTCAAAGAAATGATTGCCTCCTATCAGAAGTTCGGTTTGTCTGTTGAACTTGCTTCTGCGCGAGTTTGTCAAGATGTTGTGCTTAAGGCGATTTCTTTGAGTTCGTTCGGAAAGAACGTGACTGTTAAGGGTGGAGTCGTTATGCAAAGTTTAACGCAAAACATCCGCCGTTCCACACGAGATCTTGACCTGGATTTTATCCGCTATTCTTTGGAGGATTCCTCCATTCAAAAATTTGTTGAAAGTTTGAATTGTTTGGATGGAGTTTCGTTAGTCATTGACGGAGTTCTGGAAGAACTGAAGCATCAAGACTATCATGGAAAAAGCGCCTCATTAAAGATTGTGGATAATTTTGGCACGACTCTCAAATGTAAAATAGATTTCGGTGTACACAAACGTCTGGAACTGACGCAAGAGGAATTTTGTTTTGATGTTGCTTTTGATGAACAGGGTGTTTGTCTGCTGAAAAATTCCGTGGAGCAGGCCTTTGCAGAAAAACTTCGTTCCCTTCTTATTTTTGGACCTTACAGCAGAAGATTCAAGGACATTTTTGACATGTTCTTTCTTAAAGATGTTGTGGATAAGTCTAAACTTGCTGCCGTTGTAAGAATCTTGATTTTTGAAGATGAAGAAATGAGGGAAGGTTCTTTTGACGAGATTATTAAGCGGTTGGATCTTACGTTTAAGGACTCGCAATACATAAAAAGATTGGGAAATTCTAGACAAAGGTGGCTTGATAACGACATTCACGAAATCTGTGAAGGCCTTCTGAAATTTGTCAATAATCTGGAGAGATAGAAGTCAAATTTGACAACTTTAAAATGTGGCGAATTCGCTCCCTTTAAAAGTAGCTTGTGCAAATTTTGCACAAGTTGACGGTTCATCTTTAATTTAATGGGTATTAATCAGGACGGAGTTTAACGATTCCATGTTGCTGAGTTGTTGATAGAACGAAATTGTTGGAACCGGCGGCATTTTTAATTGTACCGAATTCGGTATAATTAAAATTTGGATTATAGATTGATTCCCATTCCCCAATATATTCGATGGTATTCTTTGTACTGAGCCATTTGAAAATGATATGCTCTTGCAATTGACTCTTGGCCATATCCGTCAATGAAATGTAATCTTCGCCATTTACATTTTGAACGGAAATTTCAGTATTCATGACTTCAATCTTGCTCATATTTACTCCTTTGTGTTACAAGCTGGATATAAAAACACAAATTATTTAATAAGAGGGCTAACCAAAAACAAGTCCAGGGACTTGAAAAATTTCTATGATTAGAGAGGATTGTTGAACGGCTTTATGTATAAATTTCTTGAAAAACGTGTTGGAGAAAATACGGCAAAGAACATCCTTGAATTAGGCAAGATGATTGTAGAACAAAAGGGATGAGGATAAACTATATGTTTAGGAAATTTAATTTCGCAAAGATGGCTGTTATTGCTTTGGTTGCTTTTGCTTGCGAAGGTATGTGGGGGTGTATGGGCTGTAGCGATGAAAAAGTTGTTGATCAAGGTGTCAATGTCCAAAGGTTTGCGGTTTTGAATGACACTACATTGGCACTGTTTGTTGAGTATTGGGATGAAGTGGAATTTTATTCCGAATACATTCAGGGACAAGACGAAAAAACAAATATAGTCGATAGTAAGATAGTTCTTGTAAATCCGTATAAAAATGTGGTGTATAATGTATTGAATGATGAAAATAAATTTTCTGGTAACTGGACGCAAATTTCTGATAGTGCAGTATTTTATTTTAGTGATGCGTTTAAGAAGATTAATTATTCTAATTGCAATGATGCTCATTACTATAAAAAAGCATCAACTAGAAATCTATTTAAAGACGAAGAAGAATTATTAAACGTTGATACAACAACTTTTGATAGTAGCGATTACTTTACAAGATGGAAGGATGGTGGTCTTAAAGATTTTACTATTGCAATATCCGATATTGGTTTGTGTAAGAGATTTCGACAAGGAACTTTTTTCTTATATAATCATAAACAAAAAACAATAAGTAAATGGATTCCGTCTGGAAATTCTGCATGGATTGCAGAATGTAACGATATTCAATGGACAGAAAATAAGTTTAGGTGTTTGGACGAAAAAAATGGGAAGATCCAAATTTCTGACGAAAAAGGAACTATTCTGGATTCTCTAGCAGTCAAAGGCTGCGGTCGAGTAGAGTGTTTTGAAGACAATCTTCGTTTTTATGGAAAGTATATTGGTATTGGTAAGCAGATTTATAAGATAAGTGAAGTTGGAAAAATAGCAGCCGAGCCTTTGTTTGAAGTTGATTTGGATCTGTGGTCTAATGGGGGAGCTTATATCCATTTAAACAATGGTGAACTTATTTCGTTCACAAAAGAACAATTACGAAGAGATTAACATATGCTTCGATTAATATCATAATCCATTTTGTTTTTGTGAGTAGTTTTACATGTAGTTCCGATGGAATCCATGAACGAATATAATTTGGTGCTTGTCTATGGAGCATATAGTTTGGATAAAACCCATTGAATATCAATCGTCCCAAAGATTTGTTTTTTTGCAACTGGCCTCTCGTTACATTCTAAATGGTCATCGTATGGGCGGTATTGGCTGATATGATAGGCTTCTCGGATTTTATTAAAGAATTTATTTTTAGATTGCTGTTATAAAATCTGAAAATTTAAAATCCGAAAAAGTTTTATGAAAAAGAAATTTGTTTTGTCGGCGGCGATGATTGCTGCTCTTGGTTTGGCGGGTACCGCCCAGGCGGCACAGACGGTGATTAAGGTGGATGATACCAAGCCGGGTGTGGTGATCAACAAGAATAATATGATGTCTGCGGATTTGGCTATCTGGAATCCGCCTAGCCGTTATTACGATATGACGGATGCCCTGGTGGATGGCGGTTACACTTTGTTCCGCTTTCCTAACGGCAGCTTGAGCAATGATTACCACTGGAATGGTATTGGCAAGTATGATAGCACGGGCCTTTGGGTCACTACGGAAGAAGAGGGCAAGTATGCTCCGGGTTTCTTGGGCGAAACCATTTACCGCGGCACCACCAAGGACAATTACGGTTTTGTGCGTCGCAGTCATTTGGCTGACGGCAACATGGAAACCATGTGGTGGGGCGAAATTCTGGACCCCAATGACCTGCCCTGGGTTGTGGTGGAATTCCCCGAAAAGAAGAACATTGATTCCCTGCAGATTAGCTGGGGTGATTTGCGTCCCAAGGCTTTCCGGTATGAATACTGGACTACGGATTATGCGGAATATCCGGGTGTGCATCAGGCGCTGACCAACGACTTGAAGCTGGAGGCCAGCGTGAAGGTGACTGGCCCCGAGACCATGTACAAGGGCAAGTCCGTGCGCACTCGTTATGTGGCGATCCGCTTTAAGTTGCAGGACTTGCCGGGCAAGGGTGTGCAGATTCGCGAGATGAAGATGTTCAGCAACGGCGAGGATTTGCTGGCCGGAAACGAATACAAGATGTATGCCATGTCCACCCGCAATGGCGACAAGGCCCGCACCGACTGGACCAACATTCCTTGGCATTTCGAAGAGTTCATGAAGTATCTGGGAACGCTGCCGAAATCCGCCGACGGTAAGCCGGCCCAGGCTGTGATTTGCGTGAACGCGGGTACGGGCACTTCCAAGGAGGCTGCCGCCTGGGTGCGTTACGCCAACAAGGTGAAGGGTTACAATATTAAGCAGTGGGAAATCGGTAACGAACTGGACGGCGAATGGGAAGAATCTGGCCCTATTTCTGCCCGCCATTACGCTGCTCGATTCCTGGAATACGCCCGCGCCATGAAGGCGGTGGACCCCACAATCATTTTGCATGGACCGCTGCTCAGTACTCACAAGATGATGCAGAAGGGCGCCGGCATTCTGGATGGAAAGTACTGGATGGAAGAATTCCTCCGCATTGTAGGTGAAGCGGAAGTTGCCGATGGTAAGCGCTACCTGGATGCAGTGGATTTGCATAACTATCCTTACTGGACTCCCAATGGTGCCAACGCCAAGGACATGCTGAAGGCAATGCTGGATGTGGGCCCCAACATGGATACGCTGGATGTCTGGATGAAGCGTCACTTGCCTGGTGTGGACAAGGTGCCTTCTGCTTCTGGCGAAGAAAAGCGCCGCGTATTCCTTTCGGAATTCAGCACCAACGTTCAGGGCTACAGCCTGTTGATGGATTTCCCCCAGGCAACTGCCATGGCCATGATTTTTGCCCAGCATGCGGTGCGCTTTGGCGACCGTTTGCAGGTGCTGCCCTGGGATGCTTTCGGCAATCTCTTTAAGAGCCCCGACGATACTTGGGGAACCATCAGTATGACCGCCCTTCTGAAGGAAGGTTCCTGGAACAAGTGGAAATCTCTGGAGCCTACCGCGGAGTACTACGGCGTGTATATGACGTTCAAGCAGTTCCTGGAAGACGGCTTTGCCGTGGTTCCTGTGGAAAGTTCAAATCCTGAAGTTGTGGCTTATGCCCTGGCGAAGAAGGGTGCTGCAGGTGCCGGCGACTCGGCCCGCGTGCTTTTGGCAAATTTGTCTGACGTTGCGCAGGTGGTGCAAATCGATCGCGTAAGCGGCAGTGATGACAAGGTCCGCACCGAAGTGGATATCTTTGGCGAAGATCAGTTCAAGTGGGTGGGCGATCAGAAAAACGCTTATCCCTATCCGAAGATGGGTCCCAGTGGCCGCCGCCTGAATCCGGCAAAGTCCCGCGATGTTATGATTCCGCCTTTCGGTATGGCGGTGGTGCAGATCAACCCCCGCGTTGTTGGGGCTGACAAGGCTACTGCGAAGGACGCCGCAATGCCTGTGGTTCTTGCCGCAGCCCTTGAAAAGAAGGTCATGATGCGTGGCGATACTCTGGACTTGTTCGGAACGGTCACCCAACAGAATGGCCAGTTGACGGGCGCTACTCTCAAGATTCCGGGATTTGGAAAAAACGGCAGCGCCATGACTGTAAACGTTACGCCTGATGACGGCAAGTGGAACGCCTCCATCGAAAGTTTCCATGTGAAGGTTCCCGTGCCTGAAACTGCAAAGACAACGCCTGTGGTGGTGCAGGGCACCGGAGCCAAGGGGACTGAAATTGAATTGACGGTTACAGGTCTTGGTGGCAAAAAGACGGTGCAGATGATTCCGTTCCGCATTCGTGGCGCCTATCGAACCACAAGCATTTTGCAGAACTTTGATAACGGCGTCGATGCCGTAGATTGGTTCCCGGTGGTGGGCGAAGGCAATACAGAAATGGGTGCCAAGGTCTTCAATGGAAATCCGCCCCATGGTGGCTTTATCCGTCATGATTTCCACATTGAGCAGCCGCCTACTCTTGGTTGGCCCAACTACTCTGGCGCCTACTACGTTGTTCCCCAGGAAATCAAGCAGTCTGTAGGTGTGGTGTTTGACTACGCCACCAACCACAACAATCCCGATGGCTACATCGAAGTTCAGGTGCAGAGCGATCAGGTGAAGGACTACGACGAGTTCATGGTTCGCCTGAGAAATACTCACGGTACCTGGGTTCGCGACACCCTCATTTGGGAAAACATGAGCCAGGAAGGTTGGGGCAAGACCATTCCCCAGCTGGATCCGACAAAGATCAAGACCATCAATTTCCGCGCCCGTCATAGCGGCGTGGGCTACATCAGCCTGGATAACATCTTCCTTTTGCAGGAAGACGGCACCGAGGTGCCCATGCCAAAGGGGTTGCGCCGCCTGAGATAACGGATTTGGAATAATCTGTTTGCGAGGACAGCGCAGATTATTTCGCCTGGAAAATAAACAAGAAAGCCTCACGGATTTCCGTGAGGCTTTTCTAGATACTTCGCTTTCAAAAATTAGCGCTTGTCGCGGTCCACCCAAGGTCTCAGGTTTTCGCCGGTGTAAATCTGGCGAGGACGGTTGATCTTGGAGTTGGGGTCGTCGTGCATTTCCTTCCAGTGGGCGATCCAGCCGGGCAGACGGCCGATAGCGAACATCACGGTCAACATTTCGGTGGGAATGCCCATGGCGCGGTAAAGAATACCGGAGTAGAAGTCCACGTTGGGGTAGAGCTTACGTTCGATGAAGTATTCGTCCTTCAGGGCGGCTTCTTCGAGCTTAAGAGCGATGTCCAACAGCGGGTCCTGAACGTGTTCGCGTTCGAAGACCTGGTACATGAGCTTCTTCAGCACCTTGGCGCGGGGGTCGTAGCTCTTGTAAACGCGATGGCCGAAACCAGAAAGACGGAACGGGTCGTTCTTGTCCTTGGCCTTTGCCATGACCTGTTCGATGGTCATGCCGCTCTGCTGGATGCGGAGCAGAGTTTCCAGCACAGCCTGGTTTGCACCACCATGGAGCGGGCCCCACAGGGCGCAAATGCCTGCGCAGATAGAAGCGTAAAGGTTTGCCTGGGAGCTGCCCACCATACGCACGGTAGAAGTGGAGCAGTTCTGTTCGTGGTCGGCGTGAACGATGAGCAAGGTGTTCAGGGCCTTTTCCATAATCGGATCGGGGTGGTAAGGACGTGCCTTACTGCTGAACATCATGTTCAGGAAGTTGCTGCAGTAGCTGCGTTCTGCTTCCGGGTACACAAACGGTTCACCGATGCTTGCCTTGTAGGAGAAGGCTGCGATGGTGCGAATCTTGGAAATCAAGCCGGCGGTTGTGAGTTCGAAAGCGCTGGCGATGTTTTCGTCGTCGTAGAAGCGGGGGGTAAACAAGCCCACGGCGTTCACGATGGAGCTAAGGATGCCCATGGGGTGGGCGTTAGGCGGCATCTGACGGAAGAAGCTCAGCAGGTTTTCGTGGAGGAGTGCGTTCTCGGTAAGCAGCGTGCGGAAATGGGTCAGCTGCTGCTGGGTGGGCAGTTCGCCATAGATCAGGAGCCATGCGGTTTCAGGGAAGGTGGCCTTTTCGGCCAGGTCTTCGATGGCGTAACCGCGATAGCGCAAGATGCCCTGTTCACCATTCACGTAGGTGATGGAGCTCTTGGTGCTACCGGTGTTCAGGTAGCCGTAATCCAGCGTAACAAGTCCAGATTCCTTGCGGAGCTTGGAAATGTCGAGACCGTGTTCGTTCTCAGTACCTTCGCAGACGGGGAGCTCGAAACTCTTTCCGCCGTAGTTCAGTATTGCGTTATCGGACATTGATCCTCCGTTTAAGTTCATGCCTTTTCAGGCCTATGCTAATTTTAGCAAAACTTGTGCCATCTTTCGGGGGCTTTCGCCCCCTGCCGTGGCGGGCTAATTACTTCTGCAGGTCCTTTACAGCCTTGTAGATGTTGTCGAAGAGCTTGGCCAGCTTTTCGGTGGGCACTGCGGAGAAGGCCAGACGGATAAGGCCGCTCAGCATGATGGTACCGGTGCTGTAATCCTTGATGAGCTTCTGACGGAGTTCTTCGGCATCCACGCCCTTTGGCTTGACGCACATGAAGTAACCGCTGTTGAAGGGCATGGCTTCGAAGGATTCTGCGTATTCCGGATGGGAAGCGAGAATATCCTTGATGATGTCGTAGCGCTTCTTGAGGGTTGCGTACTTTTCAGCCTTCTGGTCGGCGTATTCGGCAGACTGGTAGGCGGCGAGAAGAATCTTCTGGGAAATGGACGGACCGTTAGAGATGTTGCCACGGACGGTACCGGCGGCCTTGTCTTCCAGAGCCTTCAGCTGTGCTTCAGTTGCGCCCTTGAAGCCAAAGCTCATGAAGCCCACGCGGAAGCCCCATACGTAGTCTTCCTTGGTGGGGCCGTCCAGCTTCACAGCCAGCAGGTTTTCGTGGGCGTCGACAATTTTTGTAAAGAGGGATTCACGAGTTACACCATCTTCGTAAACCAGGCCGAAGTAGGCGTCGTCCATGAGGGCCACGACCTTGTTGCCGGCAGCTGCGCATTCGGTAAGGATCTTTGCGATTTCAACAGCTTCGGTTTCGGTAGCGGTATAGCCGGTGGGGTTGTTGGGGAAGTTCAGGAGCACGACCTTCTTGTCGCTCTTGCCTGCTGCAAGTGCTGCCTTGAGAGCTTCGGTATCAAAACCGCCGTTCTTGAAGGTATTGAAAGTCTTGATCTTTGCGCCACGGGCATTTTCGAAAACCAGTTCGTAGTTATCCCAGTACAGGTCAGGAATGATGACTTCGTCACCGGCGTCCAGGAACATGTAACCGGCGCAGCTAATGGCGTGGGTCAGAGCGCAGGTGACCACCGGGTTACTGAAGTTCTTGGAGGCGAGGGTGGGGTTCTTCTTGATGACCTGTTCCTTCCAGGCCTTGCGCAGGTCCGGGTTACCGAAGCTGGGTGCGTAGAGGAAGGACTGCTTGGGGAGATTCAGGGACTTGAGAACGCAATCCAGAACCAGGGGGCTGCCGTCGTCTTCGAGAGCAGTACCGATGGTAGCGTTGATGTCGGAGCCCTTGGCTTCGGCACCCTGGCCAAGAATACCCTTGCGGGGGAAGAAAATGGCCTTGCCCTGTTCAGAGAGCATATCGAGGACCTTGCAGCCGTTTGCAGAAAGTTCGGCGTTCAAGGCAACTGCGAGAGGATTGTAGTTCATTTTTCGTTTCCTGTTGAAAAATT
>JAKSIF010000071.1 GCA_024398965.1 Fibrobacter sp.
GCATGCAAAACAACCGCAGCGAAGCTGCGAAAACCATAATTTGTACATTGTACATAAAGGATACACCAAAAACTTTCACGATTACACCAATATGAACGAAACACGTATTAGACCCGTTGATGTGGCTGAGGAAATGTCGAGGAGCTTCCTCGACTACTCCATGTCAGTTATTATTTCTCGCGCGTTGCCTGATGCTCGTGATGGCTTGAAGCCGTCGCAGCGCCGCGTGCTGTACGCCATGCACGAGCTGGGCCTGGTGCCCAACAAGGGCACGGTGAAGTGCGGCCGTATCGTGGGTGACACCATCGGTAAGTACCACCCGCACGGCGACTCCTCCGCGTACGGCACGCTGGTGAACATGGCGCAGAACTGGTACATGCGAGATGTGCTGGTCATCGGCCAGGGCAACTTCGGCTCCCCGGAAGGCGACCCGCCCGCCGCCTACCGATACACGGAGGCCAAGCTCTCCCCCATGGGCATGGCGCTCATGGACGATCTGGAGAAGGACACCGTGGACTTCCAGCCGAACTACGACAGCTCCACCACGGAGCCGGTGGTGTTCCCCTCCGCGTTCCCGAACCTGCTGGTGAACGGCGGCACGGGCATCGCCGTGGGCATGGCCACCAACATGGCCCCGCACAACCTGGGCGAGGTGGTGGACGGCATCTGCGCGTACATCGACAATCCCCACATCACCCCTGACGAGCTGCGCGCCTACATCAAGGGCCCGGATTTCCCCACCGGAGGATACATCCTCGGCAGCAAGGGAATCGACTCCTACTTCCGCACCGGGCGCGGCAGCGTGCTCATGCGCGGCAAGATGGAGGTGGTCACCAACGAGAACGGCCGCGAGTACATCCACATCTCCGACATGCCCTACGGCGTGAACCGCGCCGTCCTCCAGGAGCGTATCGCCGAGCTGGTGCGCGACAAGGTCATCAACGACATCGCCGGCATGCGCGACCTCACGGACTACGTGGAGGTGGAGCTCAAGCGCGACGCCCGCCCGCAGGTGGTCATCAACCAGCTCTACAAGCTCACCAGCCTGGAGACCAGCTTCTCCATCAACATGCTGGCCATCCATGAGAACCGCCCGAAGGTGCTCACGCTGCGCGATGCCATCAACTTCTACGTGGAGCACCGCCGCGAGGTGGTGGTGCGCCGCACGCGCTTCCTCCTCGGCAAGGCCGAGGACCGCGCGGAGATTTTGGAGGCCTACCTCATCGCCCTCGCCAACCTGGACGAGTTCATCCGCATCATCCGCGACTCCAAGAACCGCGAGGAGGCCCGCCAGCGCCTGATGGCGTTCAAGTACTCCGCGAAGCTCGCCGAGGGGCTCGGCATCCTCATCCGCAGCCAGCCCTCCGTGCAGGGCGAGAACTACGTGTTCACCGAGCGACAGGTCAACGCCATCCTGGAGCTCCGCCTCTACCAGCTCACCGCGCTGGAGAACGACAAGATCACGGACGAGTACAAGGCCCTGCTGGCGCAGATCGAGGACTACCTGGACATCCTGGCCAACGAGTCCCGCGTGCTCGGCATCGTCAAGGACGAGCTGCGCACCATCAAGGAGAAGTACGCTACCCCGCGCCTCACCCAGATCATCCCGTACGAGGGCGACCGCGCCATCGAGGACCTCATCCCCAACGACGCCATGATCGTCACCATCTCCCACAGCGGGTACATCAAGCGCACCCGCACGGACGAGTACCGCCTGCAGGGACGCGGCGGCAAGGGCGTGAAGGCCGCCACCACCAAGAGCAAGAAGGACCGCGCCGACTTCATCGAGCACCTCTTCGCCGCACAGAACCACGACTACATCATGTTCTTCACCAACACCGGCCGCGTGTACGTGGAGCGCGTGTACAACATTGACGAGGGTTCACGCAGCGCGCAGGGCCGCTCCATCAAGAACCTTCTGGATTTGCAGGCGGACGAGCGCATCGTCTCCACCCTGCGCCTGGAGCGCAAGGTGGACGAGAAGGGCAACGACATCACCTTCGCAGAGGGTTCCGGCAACGTGGTGTTCGCCACCAAGGACGGCACCGTGAAGAAGACCGCACTCAACGACTTCGTCAACTACCGCAAGGCCGGCATCATCGCCATCAACCTGGAGGAGGGCAACACCCTCGTCAACGTGGTGCTCACCAGCGGTGAGGACGAGGTCGTCCTCGTCTCCCACAACGGCATGAGCATCCGCTTCAAGGAGGACGACATGCGCACCCAGGGCCGCAACACCATCGGCGTGCGCGGCATGCGCCTCCGCGAGGGCGACTACGTCGTCTCCCTCTCCGTGGTCAACCCGCAGGCACACCTCTTGGTGGTCTCCGAGAAGGGCCTCGGCAAGCGCACCGGGTTCGACGAGTACCGCCTCCAGACCCGCGGCGGCATCGGTATCAAGACCATGAACTGCACCGACAAGACCGGCCTTGTGGTCTCCGCCACCTCCGTCACCGATGAGGACGAGCTCATGATTGTCACCTCCAGCGGCCAATCCGTCCGCATCAAGGTGAACACCATCCGAGAGACCGGCCGCGCTGCACAGGGCGTGAAGCTCATCACCCTCAACGATGCCAAGGAATCCATCCAGGAAATCACCCTCGTCATCCCCGATGACGATGACGACGACGATGAATCCACGGACGAGGATTCCGAGACCGGGGACACCGAATCCCCCGCCGAGGAATAACCTCCATTCCCATTCATCAACCAAAAGGCGGCACCGTTACCGGTGCCGCCCTTTTCATCATCAGGTGCGGGTATGCAAAAAGCTCCCGATGGCCGACAGGGGGACCTTGCGGAATCCGCTAAGGCTATCCCAGCCAAGGGGAGCTGGCGCACATTCTCGCGCACTCCGCGCAGATGTCAACGGCAAAGAGAATGGGTGGGGCTCCCGCGCCTTACTCGGTCTAGCCAAGATGACAACGGGAACACCCACCCACACCCGCAATGTACCACATCCTTTACCTATATGCAACCCTGGCGCTCTCCCGCTGTGGGCAGAGTCCAGTGTTGAGAAATTTCTGATTCCTAATATTCGCGTTCTTCGAGCATCTCCAGGCGCTCCCGCAACGTTGGCTTCCGAGGCGAGTCGTTCAACAGGCTGATGAGGCTGAATGTGGTGTGCTGCATATCCGGCAACTCGCGAAACGCGAACGTGCGCCCGGCATCGTTCACCCGCTTGAGCTTTTCGATGGCCTCGTGCGCGGAGAGCCCCGCATTGCGCAGGAGCATGTAGAGGTGGTAGTACTCGTTCTTGATGTCGGTGGCAAAGATGCCCGGGTCGTCCGATCCCATGCAGATGTTCATATCCGCATCACCTTCCACCGCATAGTCCTTCACTTTCAGCCAGCGCAGCACGTGGTGTTCCTGGATGTGCCGAATCTGCCCGATGCGCAGGTTGCTCACAGGTAGGGTTTCAATCACCACATCCCGCTCGGCAATGAGGTGCTGCACACGCTGCTGCAACTGCAACAGCTCCTGCACACTCAGGAAATCGCTCTTCACCTCGATGCTTTCTTCTTGGGCCAGACGGCAGTCTCGGTTGTCATTCCAATGCCGATACAACAGTGCCGGCATCGGCCCGTGATGCTCCTTCCTTTTATCTAATGTTTCACGTTCTGCCTCTTGGAAGCGACTGACGGATGGAACTTTGTCCAGCCAATTGTTTACATGTGCAGGCACGAATTGCCTCATTTCAAAAAATTGGCTCAGGGTGTGGATGGAGTTGTACTGCAGGTTTTCTGAGGGGAACTGCTTGGGGGGTGAAGCGAAAATGAGCCCTGCCACCCGCAGAGCTTCGCTTTCTGCCTTCGCTGCGGCCGCGGGATTGCATTCATGTAGAAGTTTCCACACCAGTATCATGTCCAGCAGCCATTCTCGCCTGGTCATTATCAGCCTGCCGGGCATGGATTCAAGCCATTCCTCCGGGTGTATTCCCACGGAAATGCCGTGCCCGATTCGGTTCCCGTTGCGCAGGTCGAGAAAGGTGACGGCTTCGTACACGGCGCGTATGCCGCTGATAAGGTGCAGGAAATCCTCTCCGCAATGGTATGTTTTGTGGGAAATATTGCTTTCCTGTTCAAACAGCCGGTAGGCAGGCGCGAACACTTCCGGCGGCATGTTCAGTTCCGAGTTGGCCGCATCAATCGCTACCGGGATGCGGTGCGTCATCCTGAGGTGGCGTGCATCCTGGGCCAACTTGTAGGCATCTTCCATGTATTGGCTCCGTTTCGGTTCGTACAGGTCCGAGAAAATATAGCCCTTGTTTTCATTAAGGGGTTTGAGGGATTTCTTGATCATATGGGCCACCAGAACCAGTTGCGAATTGCACGGGGCACTTTGAAATTTGTCCCCATGTATGCGCTGTTTTTCCCCTTGCATGTCCAGCCATCGCCGTTCCGCCTCCGCAAAGAATTTTACGTATGAATATTTGTTTTTTCTGAGGCTCCCCGGAGTGACACGCACCTCTAAAATGTTCTTTCCCTTGGCTTCCGCGGCTTTCAGCAATTTGTAAAAGGTGTCCTTGTAATAGTCGGGACTGCCCACCGAGAGTTTTGCGTGGTCGTTGCTGACGGAAAATGCCTCGAACCCCTTGCGGTTTTCCGTGTGGTAGTTGAGGCAGATGTGCTCGTTTTGCATCAGGAGGTACAGGTGCAGATAGTTTTCCAGCCTCTCTTTGTACGGGAAGGTGCTTCTTGGTTCAAGGAGAGAGAAAGCCCTCATCCACATCATCATTTCTTGTTTCAAGCGCGCCTGGCGGTCCATCGGCACGTTTATCGTATGTTTGGGAGCTGGAAAAAAACTGGGGTTCAGGGAATATCGCAAGAGGTAGCGCTGCATGTCTTTGGTCATGCCTTCAAGCGTTGCGTAGCCATGATGTCCCTCGGTCCACCATTCTTCCATTTGGATTGCCGCTTCCCTCAACCCCTTGGCCAGTTTCATGCGGTTGGCCAAGATGGAGGGGCATAGTTGAGGATTGACGCTGGCGTAGAGTTCCTTGATTTTTGCTTCTTTGAATTCCTTGGTTTCCCGCTTGAGAAATTGGGGAATGGCATACAGATCGTGCAGCCATTCTTCTTCCGGGTAGCAGCAGCCGTTGAGGTGCAGATGCGTTTCGTTAAGCCCCTCCTCCCTGATGAAATCCGCCACCATCGGTTCCTTGGGATGTGCCAGGAAATAATCCTCGGGACAATGGTGTTGATGCAGCATGTACAGCTTGACCGGCAGCGTCGTCATCCTTGCCCGGATATTCTGCCAGCGGTCGAAGTGGGGAGACTTGCCGTATTTTTCCGATGATGCATCCCCACATCCCGTGCTCTCTCCCTGTTTTTTTATGTATAGCCGCCCGTTCTGTATTTCAAGGTAGGCATTGGCTATCAGCCTGAGCGACGTTAACAGGTTGATGCGGCCGTTCGTCTTGTCGTGACCGCCTTGTTCCTCGTACTGAGCCCACCGCCGCTCGAATACGTGCCCGGGCCGCGTGGGATCGCGCTGCGCAAACGCGGTCCCCGCCCACAGCTTCCAGTCAACCGGCTTGCCGGGCTTTTCCAGCCATTGGTTCAGCGCAAGTGGATTGGCCAGAACATATATGGGTACTGTACTCAGGATGGAGGACATTAATCGCTCGATTTGAATGTTTTGAAGTTTTTGCAATCATTTTCCGCCTTGCTATACATCTTCTTCACTTGTTCCAATTCATTTATCGTGGCAATTGCAATATCCTTAGTTTCATTTGCATATTTCTCTGATATGCTATATTTCAGTTTGGCTGTTTCATAATCAACGTGGGCTTTGTAATCTATTTTATAGAATTCATCAAGACGTTCTTTTATGCTTGACAGTTCTTTGTCTTTCAGTACCCTGTCCCTGGATATTTCTGTTTTTTTAATTGTATGAATTGATATATTTGAACGCACATCATCAAGAGTATGTTGATATTTCTTTCTATTTTCCAGTGCAAGCGGATATGCATCTTTTGGTAGTTTCCCCTTTTCTTCCTGTTGTAGCTGTCGAATTTCCCTTTTTATAGCATCAATGGCAGCTTGATGTTCATGCTTGGCACTTTCAATCCTTGTTTTATATTTATGTTGAAGGTGTTGTTGGATATATTCCATCATGATTGAATATTCTGGAAAATCAACGCTATCTCCGTTCATGACCCGTTCTATGCGGTCAATGCTTTGTTGGATTTGTTTCAAGTGCTGTTCTATTTCACTTTCTTTTCTCTTGTAATTGAGAATATCTTGCTGCAAATGCAATTCTTCATCTAAGAGCCGCTTGCATGCTGATTCAATTTCCTGTTGTTTCTCTAAATTTGTAAGAATGGCGTCTTGAATGCGTTTGTATTTGGTTTCCATTTCTATCATTTGCTTTCGCGCCTCCTCTTGTTCCTTTTGTGCAGAGGAGAATTGGGACTGCGCCTTTTCGGTGTCGCTTTTCAATCTAGAAACTTTTTCAGCTAGAACATCTCGTTTGAGTTTGTATTGATGATATTTTTCCTTAAACTTGAAGTTAATGAACATGCCGATGTTCGCTTTGTCAAGATTTGTTTTGAGGATTGACGGATGCTCCAATGAGGCTTTGAGCGCTTTCCATAAAGGGAAAGAACTTATGCACTCGAAAAGAGAAAGGCCTGTCTCTGTGGAGAAATAGCCCGCAGCATGCTCGACTGCTTCCATATAGTGCAAGAGTATCGATGATGGTTTGTAAGGTGAAATAATATCCTCGGAATCGTTTGATCTATCAAAAGCAAGCTTGCTGCAGGCTCCTTGGAAAGCGCCCCAGGCATTGGAGAATTCCGTTGAAGAGGATACGTATGAACATGAAAAATACTGCTTTAGCCAGTTGTACATTTTTTCAACTATCTTGGATGATGTATCACATTTGTATGTATGTGTGATGCGTTGAACCGGAAGCTCCGTCTTGTCCCTGCTGGAGATTTCCGAGAGGCGTGCGCTTCGCGTATTGGCATAATGCCTGCTGCGCCGATATGAGCTAGAAATGCCTGGTGTTTGATGTGCCACGCTTCCCTTCGTCATTCTGATTGATATCTCGTTTTTAATTTTTTCCACTTGCTCTTCAGAATTGCCTTTTGCTGCGAGATTGGTCGGATCGGTGAATTTTTCGTAGCCAAAATCCAGCCACTCAGCTATATTCATCAAGAGATGATATATGGAAATATGGTAATATGAATTGTCTATGTTATCTATCCTACAGAGGGATGTGTTGATGGCGGCGGTTGCCAATTTGTCATCGTCATTTTCGAATTTTTCTCTGTTTAAGATCGTATTTGCCAATGATTTGAACCCCCTCCGCTCGTCTTGTCCTATTTCATTGTCTTGCGCACAGTCATCATTAAGCAGACAAATGACGCCCAGGTTAAATAAGAGTGGATCAGCTGAGTTTGGTGCCACAGCTGCGCATGCAAGATCTGCCCAGAAACCGCGCTGCTGCGCATTTGTCAACTCAAGGCACGAATTTAGAAATTCATGGGCTTCCCTTTCATACGTAACGTAAATATATTCTTCTTTTACTCTTTGCCAAAGAGGGAAACATGCGCACCAATACTTGATTTTCATGCTCAAAGACATAGAGGATTGGCTAACTCCTCCGGCCAGGCAAAGCGCTACTTGTCTTGACTTTGTTTCCCCTTCGTTCGCCTGCATGGACAAATCGGCCTGCCAAAGACCAGCTCGAGCATGGTATTTCAAGATGGTTTTTTGCAGGATCCTTATATCTTTTGTTCCAATTTGAGAGCGGTTTACATTATGTTCTATGAGTGACAGCTGAAAAATTTCTTGGATTCCTTTCCATGTGTATATAGCTGCTTCAGGCGTATTGTTTTCGAGAGAGTTCTTTACAAGATACCGGAGAAGAAAAAGCACTGAACGCAATGGAAGAAGCATTATTGTATCAATTGTACCTTCTTCTACTTTTATTTTTAAATATGTCACTAACGTGCTAATAATATCTTGGTCTTTTTCTTGATTGTCTTTGTTGTTTTGGGAAATATGTATATTAATTATACGATTTTCGTCAACAATGGTTTTTAGGGATGAAGTACGTATTCTGTTATCAACTGGGAATAACTTCATGAGATATTGCTCTTCTATGCTGTCCAATAATTGATTGCGATTATCTTCTCGCTGGGAGTCATACCTTAGCTGCTTTACGTGGAAGTTTTGAAGTTGCATGCCCCTTACGATTTGCGAATACAGTTGCATGTCCCCGGCGAACAGGAAAATTAGCCTTGGGCTATGCATGTATTTGCGGATATATTCAAGAATATCCTCGCATTTGCTGAAATTCAAGTCGGCATCGTCTATCGTAATCAGAAACACGTCCGTGTTGACAATCTGCGCCAAGTCGTCAACTAATGAAGAGAATTTTTCGCGCATAGTTGAACTGTCGGCGCACTTTTCTATGCAGTTTTCCAAAAAGAACTCCGGAGTCTCGTTCCTTTTCAAAATTTCCTCTGAATCCATTAGCATCTGCAGGCCGCCGGACATGTCGCGGATAGTGGATAACGCTGTTCGTATCTTGTCTAACAATGAGTCTCTCCCATTGCTCTGCTTGATTCTGTCTTGAAGTTGTAAATATATTTTGCCCAACAGATAGATGAAGAAGTTTTCTCCTTTGCCCAGTTCTGTTGGATCGACATCTGCAAGGGAGAAAATCTGAATTTCCGATTCCTTATTGGTGTCGTGATTACTGCTAATCAAATTATGCTTGACAGCTCTCAAGAGCGTTGATTTCCCTGAGCCTCTGGGCCCGTCAATGAAAAAGCAGTTGGGCGTGCCCTGAGAGTCATCATCTGCTTCATTGGAGTTACAATTATCCTTTAATTTTAGTTTCTTTATGTTGCTGCCAGCCTTTTTGCGTATATTCTTAACCATGCGGACACACTCATCATAGAAAATCAATTTCCCTTCGCCAAGGGGCTTTGTGCTATCTAGTGCATCGAGATCAATGGTGATGGTTGAAGGCGCGGCTATGTTTTCTTTTTGGTTTTCGTCTTTGTTATCGTTTTTGTTTTCGTTCATGGCTTTGTTGAGAATGTTGGGTGATTAATGCAATTTTCGCCTTGGATTGATGTGTATGGTTCAATTCAAGTACAGCTTGGCGTATTCGATGAGTTCATCTGCGTGCTTGTAGAGGTCGAGCACGGAATCCATGGGGATGCGCTTTTCGTTGCGCTCCTTGTCCAGGAGGATGAGGGTGGTTTGGGTGTTGGTGAAGAGGAAGCGGCAGAGGGGCTTGCGGACGTTGTGGTCCAGCAGCACGCCGCAGTAGCTGCGCGTGTCCTTCAGGAAAACGCGCTTGGGGTCCACCACCTGGGCCAGGATGGCGCGCACGATGCGGAAGCCTTCCAGCTCCTCCTCCGTGGTGACGATGCCGTCGTCCTTGTCGTCGGGGCTTTCCGGGGAATCGTCGGTCTGCTGCGGCTCCTGGGGTTCGGGCGGGTTGACGCCATCGATGGCGTTTTGGAGGCGTTTGCTGACGATGGCGTTGACCCACTCGCGGAAGGCTTGGCTGACGAGCGTGTTGAACTGGGCCTTGCGGTCCGGGGTGAGCATGCCGGAGTATATCTGTTTGG
>JAKSIF010000072.1 GCA_024398965.1 Fibrobacter sp.
CTGCTGGATTCACGAGGCCCCTGAGCTTAACGCTCGGGGGCCTCTCTTTTTTTTGTATCCGACGCAGGGGCTTCGCGATACGGCGTTGCTCGCCACCTCATGTACACCCGGTACACCACGGCGGCTCGCGCCTTGTCTCCCTCGCCCCTCTCGCGGATACGGAATGCTAGACGCTGGACGAAAAAATGTCGGGCGGATGTCGTGTACGGCTTCGGCCCACGGCTCCTCCCATCGCCAGGCGCCGGACGTAAAACTGCTGGACGTAAAACTGTCTGATACATCCGCGGGCTGTGTACAGCGGGAATGTCGCCATATGTCTTGTTGCCGCCGTACTTGCGGTGAAATTTTACGGCAGTGCCACATCTCACGGCAATTTCTTTTTTACACCTTTTTCCCCCTGAATTTGTTATTCTTTGTACCATGAGTTATTCGCTTTCTTTTGTCCTTCAGCTACCTCCTTCGACAGCTTACGCCAAACTGGATTCTGTTGCGCAGAACCTGCTTTCGGGCATGAGCAAGATGTTGGAATCCGGCAAGGTGAAGTTTTCCATCTTTATGGATGGTCCTACCTTGGAGGCTGCCCACAAGGCTGCCCGTCCGCTGATGTTTGGAAGGTTCAAGAAAGCTATCGAAGAAGGTTTTCTAGAGGTTCTTGGCGGCGGTTATTACGACCCCATGCTGCCGCTATTCCCGACGGAGCTGCAGTCTATGCAGTTGGCGGAACATCGTGACTTGATGTGGAAGCTGTTCGGCGTAGAACCTGCCGGATACTTCAATTCCTCCATGGTGTGGGAAATGGAGATGACGGAACTTCTCGAAAAGAACCGTTTTGAATTTGCGCTAGTGCAGGAATCCGCATTGCAGGATGCCCTTGGCCGTACAACGCATGTGTCTGGCTGGTATTCCGTGGAGGACAAGGGTTCCTTCATGAGGGTGTTGCCTGTTTCGGAACGCTTGTCCCAGGCTATTGAGGAAGATGATATTCAATGGCAGGAGATTGCAGAACTGTACTGCAGGGACGGCAAGACTGCTGTTGTGATTCTTGACGTTCCTCCACAGCCTGGCGATATTGTTCCCTTCTTTGAACGTCTTATAGATTTCGTCGAGACGAACGACATCGCGACCAAAACCGTGGGCAGTGTTGTGAACGACCAGAATTCCGAGGGTCGTCTGAGCTTCCTGCTGTCGGCCGGGCGTAAGATCGGGCTTCCCGTGACGGCAAAGACCTGCCGTGAGCTTTTGATCAGACGTCCCGAGGTGAATCTTCTGCATAAGTCTCTGATGGCTTTGTTCCATAGGGCGGAAGCCTCCCTCAAGGACAAGGAACTTCGTAACATTTACCAAATGCTCTTGCCCGCCATGTCGCCGATTTATTACCGCGATATGCAGGATTGTTCCGGCATGCGCTCCCCTCAGGTGCGTTCCTGGGGTAGCAGGTTCTTGCTGCAGGCATCAAAACGTTTGACGGAGCTTGTCTCCTTTGACGGTATCCGTCTTGAAATCGCAGATTTTATGCTGGAAGGACGCAAGTCCATCTGGGCGGAAAATCAGGAGTATACCTTCTTGATGGATTACTTTACCGGTGGTATTCTCCGTATCTTGAACATGACTTCCGGCGAGAACACCGTTCTTGGTTCCTGGCGTGATGATGGCATGGCCTCTGTAGGTTTCCTTGACTTTATGATTCCCAACACGGAAATTCATGCCCCTAAGCTGGACCAACTTTTGGCTGATAGGGAAGGCTGTCTTAAGGATTCGTACGATTATCAGATCAAGCGTCACGAGGACGGTACCGACATCAAGCTTCTTTCGGAACAGCATTTCAACCTTGCTGAAAAGAAGGGTTTGTTCCACGTTCAAAAGGACTACGCCCTTTCTGCCACTGGTTCTGAATTCACTTTGAAATATGTGGTGAACAACAACGGATTTGAAATGGTCAAGGGTTTCTTTGGAACCTTGATCGAAACAGGGCTACTCGCCTGCGACCGTACTAAGGGCTCCATTTGCGTCGATGGTTCAGATCTTCATTATGATTTTAGTGAACCTCTTGTTTATCCGGAGGCCCGCAAGCTGGAAATTGTGGACAAGTACAATTCCTGCAGGGTTCAGTTCGAGTTTGAACAGCCAGCTTCTCTTTTGATTTCCCCGGTGTTCAGCGCATCTTCTTCTGCGGCTCCCGAAGATTTCCAGGGTATACGCCTCTTCCCCTTCTGGAAAGTAGGGCTTGCTAGCCTTGCCGAGACTTCGTTCAATGTAACCACCCGCTTTTCAAAGAGGTAGTTTGTGAAGTCCGATTTGATTGACATTCAGGTGGAATCCCGCGGCAGCGATGTTGAAATTTCCTTGTCAGGATCTCTTGGTTTTCCCCAGCTTCCTGCCGTAAAGGAAAAGCTGGCCATGCTGGTGGATGGCCCGGGCTGTTTTTTCTTTTTGAATATACAGAACGCCCATTTTACCAGTGACCTGTATCTTGATTTCTTTCTGGAATTGTTGAATAGGGTGAAGGCTCAAAAATCTGCCCTTATCCTTATTTTTGAATCCGAGGAACTGTTCAAGTATTTTTCAAAGTACAGAAATCTCTTTGAAATTTACGAGAATCGTGCAGCCTACAAGAAGTCGGGCACCAAGAAGCAGTTGCAGCAGATTGGCTTGCACTATGGGTTCCGTTCTGGCATTACCCTAAGCTCTGGTGTTGCGGTTGCCTTTGCTGCCTTGATCCTGGGTTGGTTTATTACTTTGTTTATAATCGTGATTTCCCAGGGTTACGACATTTCTGATAAGCAGGCTCAGATTATCGCCTTGCAAAACCAGAAGGAACGGTACATAAGGGAAATCGATAAGCTGGAGTCCTCTATCGGCCCGCTCCGCAAGCTTGGCGTGGTACAGGACACGACGATGCTTAGCTCCTTTGGCCTGATCCAGGATTGGGTCGGCTACCTTGAATACATTGAAAATAGCAGGCGCGAAGAGTAGCGCTATACAAAGTGAAAACCAGTGTTCGCATATCCTCCTTTACGCTTGCGTTGATATTCCTGCTTTGGGCAGGAGTTCTCGCCATGTTCGTTTCCTTCTGGCATGATCGTCAGGTGGAGTTGCGGGAGCTTGCCCAGAAGGAAACTGTTTTACGTGGGGAACTGGAACAGCTTTCTACTTGGGGTAAGTGGACCATTGACTTTGTGAAGATCGACAAGGCTCTTGCCTACCTTTCTAAGGGGCGCTTGACCCAGGAACAAAGGGCCATGTTGACAGAACAGATTTGGCAGATTTCCAGGTCCTATGCAACGGACCCGCTACTCATCTTGGCGGTGGTTGCCCAGGAAAGTCATGGTAATCCCAATGCCCGCGGTCGTATGCAGTCTGGCGCATTTTCTGGGGCTCTTGGACTGATGCAGATCAAGCTTGAAACTGCGACGAAAATTGGAGCATACTTTGGACTTCGCGTTCAGACCGAAGATGACTTGATGAGGCCCGAAGTGAACGTTGCCGTTGGCTCGGCATACCTGATTCGTTTGATTGGAAAATACGGGAACTGGAAGGATGCCTTGATTGCTTATAATTTGGGACATTCCGCTGTGGATAAAATGCTTGAGCGTGGGGCTCCTCTTCCTACCCGTTATTATGAGCATGTTATTTCGAAGTACTGGGACTTGACTAGAATTTCTTTCTTCGACGAAGAAAAGATTTAGACAGCGGCTCAATCTTGTCCATTCAAACTTAGTTTAATTGCCGTGATCTTCGCCTTTTTATAAATTTGCGGCATGTATCGTGTCCTTGTTCTTTTGCTGATTGCATGCTGCGCGTATGCCGGAGAAGTCCGGTATACCTTGGAGCAGTTTGTAGAACAGGGCCTGACAAACGATCCCCAGACCGCAGAAACCGCTCACGGATTGGAAGCCAAGAAGGATAAGATCCGTGCCTTGAAGGCTGAGGCCATTCTCCCTACGTTCTATGTTTCCATGATGGTGGGCCCCGCTCCGGGTCTTAAGGAAGAAGTGCAGCGCGGCGATACGGTGGATGTTTATGACTTTACCAAGATGGGTCCGTTCTGGGGTGTTCAGGCTAAGTTTATCCAGCCTTTGAATCTGGGGCAGTATAAGGCCGGCAAGATGGCCTTGGAAGCGGATCTGCAGCAGAAGTCCTTCGATATCGAAAATCAGCTCCACAAGAAGGACGTGGAACTCCAGACTTACTACTACAATTACCTTTTGGCCAAGGAAATGCAGCGCATTGCCGCCGATGCCCAGAAGCAGGTGGACAATGCTTACGAAAAGATGGAAGAGGCCTTGGACGACGACGATCCTAGCGTCTCCCAGATGGACTTGCTGAATCTCAAGGCCAAGATGCACACCGTAAAGGAAGGTGTTATCGAGGCAGACCTTGGAATGAAGCGCGTGATGCTTGCAATCCGCTTTGCCCTGAGTCTGCGTGAAGAGGATACCTTTGCTGCGGAAGATACGGTTCTTGTGCCGAGAACAGAGGCTCTGCCTAGCCTGGATGAATGCCGTAACCTGACTGCAAAGTATCATCCTGAATTACGCCAGCTGGCTGCCGGTATCCGTGCCCGTCGAATCCAGATGGACTTGGCCGAGGCTAAGCTTGCTCCGGAATTCTTTGTCATGGGCGAAGTTGAGTATGTAAAAAGTTGGGCTGGTAACCGAAGCATTATGCAGAAGGATGCCTTTGCCGAAGATGCCGTGAACAAGCTGGATGGTTTGATCGGTCTTGGCGTCCGCTACAATCTGAATTTCTGGAAGAACTGGGAAAAGTACCGCTCTGCCCGTACCGATTACCGTGGTCTCCAGCTCAAGGAAAATTATGCGGTGGAGGGCCTTATGGCTAAGGCTGAGGAACAGTATTACCAGGTTCTTGCCGCTAAGGAAAAGATGGATGCCCTTAAGGAAAGTCTCCGTGCGTCGGAGGCTATCTTGAAGGGTGCCGCCATGCAGTATGATTTGGATAAGTCCAAGACCGGCGACCTGGTTTCTGCATATACCCAGAACGTGACCATGCAGAAGGACTACTACTTTGCCGTTTGCAAGTACAATGTGGAGTTCGCCCAGCTCATTGCCAAGATGGGTATGTCCCTCAAGGACTATCGGATGAATGTTAAATAGTGGAGGATGATGATGTTCAAGAAAATGATGATTGCTGTTGCCTGTGCCTCTTTGATGGCTTTTGCAGCCGATGAACCGGTTAACGCAATTAAGAAAAAGGATACAGAGCTGCAGACCCTGCTGAAGAAGTCTAGCCGCAGCGCCAAGGAAACGGAACGAGTCAAGTCCTTGTTGAACGATTCCTTCGACTTTGAATTGCTTGCCAAGAAGTCCCTTTCGAAGGGCGACTGGGAAAAGCAGGACGCTGCTTCCCAGGAAAAGTTCGTGGCTGAATTTCAGCGCATGGTTCGCAACTCCAGCGCTAAGCGTCTGGAACTGTACCGCGCAGATTCTACCATCTACGAACCTGCCAAGATGAAGAAGAACGGCGAAGAGGCTTCCGTGGTGGCGCACCTTTGGAACAAGGGCAAGGAATCTGTTCTTGAATACAAGATGAGCCAGGTCAATGGAAACTGGAAGGCATGGGACTTGGTTATCGACGACTTGTCTACTGCACGTAACTACAAGGAACAGTTTGGCCAGATCTTGAAGACCAAGAGCTTTGCGGAATTGATTGACGTGATTACCAAGAAGGCTGACGAAGCCGAAAAGTAATCTGGATAAGGCGGCTAGTCGGGAATGAGCGTTGGGATGATCATATTGTCGGTACTTTGTGTACTGGCGTTGGTTGTCCTGTTTTTCCCGTTTATATTCAAGGTCGAGTTCGAGGTGAGCATGGCTGGTGCCGTGGCTCGCCTTTACTTATTCAAGAAACTGCTGAAGAAGTTTGAAAAGTCCTTTGGAAAGAAGGATGGCTCGGAGGCAGATGAGCTGGATGATTACAAGGACGATGAACCGGACGTGGTTCCTGCATACGTTCCTGCAAAGAAAAGCACTCCGCCGGAACCGCCCAAGGAAACGCTGAAAGCTCCGGAACCGCCCAAGGAGACGGTTGCAGAAAATTCTGAAAAGAAGGAACAGGAAAGTTCGACAAACGAATGTTTGCCAGAGCCTGCTAAATATTCGTCTGAAAAGATCTCTGAAAATACATCGCCGGAATCAAAGCCTGCTGAAAAAAACACAGAACAGCCCGTAGAAAAGAGCTCCGAAAACACTGCGCTAGAATCGAAGCCTGTTACAGAAGGTGCGGTAACGTCGGTGACTTCGGATGACAAGCCCCAAGATGAAGATGACGAAGAGCCCAAGAAAAAAGAAAAACGTTCCCTGACGGATCGTGAATTCTGGAGCATCATCTTGACTCCGGAGCTGGACAATACTGCGTTCTGGGCTGTAAAGAAATTGCTTGCCTGCCTGCTTAAGCTGTTTAGAATCAAGTTCCGGGACTGCTTCGTTGAAGGTATCCGTTCGGATTATGTTACCATGGGTTATGGTGCTGCGTTGAACGGAATTATCAAGAGTTTCCCTTTCCTGGAAAATTGGGATTTGCGAATGGACTGGACCCACGATCACGAGATGAAAGCGGAAGGTCGAATTTTTATTTCGGTTAACCTGGTTCGTATTCTAGGCTTGTTGATAGCAATTCTCTTTTACGGCGGAATTGTTGCCTTCAAGTTCTGGCGTCGCCGAGCCCATGTATTGAAGACGAATGAATTGCCCGAGCTGGATTGGGTGCGCAAGAAGATTGTGAAATTTATGGCGGAGGATTAATGCCTGCTTTGACTTTGGAACGTTTGGTAGCTTCTATTGGCTTTGGCTCCCGTAAGGAAGCCCGCGCCCTCATCCGCGCCGGCATGGTGGAAATGGATGGCGAGGTGGTGGACGACCCGTTCGTGGAGTTCAAGACTCGTCCCGAGGTCATTACCGTCAATGGCGAGGAAGTGCCTACGGTTGAAAAACTGTACATCATGATGGACAAGCCGCTGGATGTGGAATGCAGCCATAACGCTCGCGACCATCAGTCCATTTACGAGTTGCTGCCGGAACGTTTTACCGCCATGGGCCTGCAGTCCGTAGGCCGTCTGGATGCGGACTCCTCCGGACTTATCCTGCTTTCGAACCAGGGCGATTTCATCCATAAGGTGGAAAGCCCCAAGAAAGGCTACCTGAAAAAGTACCGCGTGACATTAGCCCGCGAATTCACTGCGGAGCAAAAGGCTGAACTCCTGAAGGGCGTGATGCTGAAGGACGAACGCCGCCCGGTGCTTGCCCGGGAACTTTCCGAGGAACGCATTGTGGTGGATGGTGCCGAAGTGGATTCCGTGGTTATTTCTATTGGCGAGGGCCTTTACCATCAGGTTCGCCGCATGTTCGCCGCTGTTGGCAACCATGTGATGACTTTGACCCGTGAGGCCATTGGTCCTGTCCAGCTGGATTTGACCTTGGGCAGAGGCGGCTGGCGCTTTATGACGGAAGAAGAAGTTGCCTCGCTGACGAAGTAAGAACTTCGCGAAGGTTCGTCGTAAAAAATAAAAGCCTCGGTTTGAACCGGGGCTTTAAACGTTTAGGTGTATAACTTAAGCTGGTTCCGCCTGGACGGGCAGGAGGAACTGCTGTTCGATATCGGCGAAGACTAGGCTTCTTCGGCGGCGGCTTCGGAAACGTCGGACTTGACCGCGATCATCACGTCCTTGTCTTCGGATTCCAGCTTGGCGTTGACGCCTTCGACGATAGCTTCAAGGGAGTTAATCTTGTCCTTGATGTCGTTGCTGAACTTGAAGGAAGGAACCATGCGTTCTTCAATCATGACGGTTTCGCCGGTACGGGGGTTGCGGGCCGGGCGAGACTTGCGGGGCTTGCAACTGAAGGTACCGAAACCACGGATTTCGATAGTGTTGCCTTCGATCAGCTTTTCGCCCACCAGGTCGAGGAACTGTTCGATGACGGTCTTGATATCGTTACGCACAAATCCGGTGGACTTGGCGATTTCTTGAATAAGCGATTGTTTAGTTATATTTGCCACGCCGTAAATATAGGTTTATCAATAAGTTAGCGTATATGTGGGCCTGAAATTAAATATTTTTTCGGGTAGAACATTGCGGACTTTTTGTGGATAATTGTGATTAGAATGTTGAAAGATGTTGAAAGTTTAAAACCGGCCGTTAAGTCCTTTAAACTTAGGGACTTAGAGGTGTTTCCCAACACCATTTTGAGCCCTATGGACGGGGTTACGGACGCTCCTTTCCGCCGTTTGTGCCGTGTTTTGTCCGGAAACCGCATGGGACTGTTGGTATCTGAGTTCGTTCCCACCAATGCGGACGAAATTTTCAGCCTTACGGGCCATAAACAGCTGAAATTCTACCCGGAAGAGAAACCTTTTGGCATCCAGATCTTCGGTTGCTATCCCGATAAGATGGCTGCGGCGGCAAAAAAGATCGCTGACGGCCTCCATCCTGACTATATAGAAGTGAATGCGGGCTGCCCGGCCCCCAAGGTGGCGGGCAAGGGGAGCGGTTCCGGTTTGCTTCGGGATTTGCCCCGCCTGCAGGAGATTTTGCACGACGTGCGTGCTGCGCTGGACACCTGCGAAGTGAACATTCCGTTGACTTTGAAGTGCCGTATCGGCTGGGATGACGATTCTATTAACGTGATGGAAACGCTGAAAATCGCCGAGGGCGAGGGCGTGGAACTGCTGGTGGTTCATGGACGCACCCGCTTGCAGGGCTACAACGGCCTGGCCAACTGGGACTGGATCGGGAAGGTGGCTTCCGCCGCCAAGATTCCCGTGGTGGGTAACGGCGACGTGAACAGCGTGGAATGCGCCCTGGAGCGCATCAATACCTACGGTGTCGCTGGCGTGAGCATCGGCCGCGGTGCCATGCACAATCCCTGGATTTTCGGGCAGATCGCCGACGCCTGGGAAGGAAAGCCCGCCCACATCATTACCGCCGAAGAGGCCCTGGACGTGTTCTCCATCTACTACAAGTTCCTGGATGAAGAAGGCCGCACGGAAATGGGTGCCATGGGCCGCCTAAAGCAGCT
>JAKSIF010000073.1 GCA_024398965.1 Fibrobacter sp.
ACACCTGCGGAAACCTTGGTGGCGGCAATCTTTACGATGCCGTTACGGAATTCCTTGGATTCGCGGCTGGAGACGGTAATGCCAACGAAGGGCATGAAGATGCGGTAAGCGCACAGCACCTGGCAAAGTTCCTTTTCGTGAACGTCAAGAGGATTGATCTTGTCGTTGTTCACGATGGGGCGAAGGCGTGGGCAGGACAGGCTCATTTCTGCATGAGGGTACTTCTTCTGCAGGTAGAACACGTGGAGGGCGCTGGCCAAGGCATCCTTGCGGAAGTCAGAAAGGCCAAGCAATGCGGAGAAACCGCAACCGCGCATGCCACCCATAAGGGCGCGTTCCTGAGAGTCGAAGCGGTACGGATAGATACGCTTGTGACCCAGCAGGTGAAGCTGTTCGTAGCGGTCCTTGTCGTAAGTTTCCTGGAACACAGTTACATAGTCTACCCCACATTCGTGGAGGTACTTGTATTCGTCGGTGTTCATGGGGTAAACTTCGACACCCACCATACGGAAATACTTGTGGGCAATCTTGCAGGCTTCGCCGATGTATTCCACGCTGCTCTTGGCGCGGCTTTCGCCGGTAAGGATCAGCACTTCTTCCATGCCGCTGTCGGCGATGACCTTCATTTCGTGCTCGATCTGCTCCATGGAGAGCTGCATGCGTTTGATTTTATTGTAGCAGTTGAAGCCGCAATAGACGCAGTAATTTTCGCAGTAGTTGGCAATATACAGCGGAGTAAAGAAATAGACCGTATTGCCAAAGTGCTTGCTTGTTTCCAGCTTTGCCTTCTGCGCCATCTTTTCCAGGAAGGGAGCGGCGGCAGGAGAAAGGAGCGCCTTGAAATCTTCTACGGTGCAAGCGTGATGGTCCAATGCAGCCAGCACATCACGGGCCGTGTACTTACTGAAGTCTACGGAATCCACATGTCCCATGACCTTGCCATAAATGTCGGACTGGATGACTTCCATGCCCTTCATGTATTCCATGTGATTGGTACGGGAGCTAGGGTCATTTTCCAGACGATGCTTACGTTCCAAAGCCTCCGGAGACAAAGTGTCGGAATCAATAAAATAACGTTCGTCGTGATATTCTTTTTCAGACATAACTACGCCTAATTATAAACTGGACTTCAAAGAGAATCGTTCTGGAAAAAAGATTGAATCATAAGAAATATCCTCATCAAGACATTCCCAGCGAATGCCAAATAATCCTAAAGAATAATTTCTTAAAACAGATTGATCAGCATTTTTTAAACGAGCAAAATCACAAAAACGGATCTTTGCAGTCATTCCATTTTCAGCAAAGAATTCCATGCAGTTTTCGTGTATTTCAACGTTCTTTATGTCAGCTCTTTTTAGTTCCAAAATATTTTACCCATTCATATTCAAAAATAGTCTTATTTTCTTCAACAATAGATTCTGCCAATTTCAAATCTTTAGGTTTCAATCCTTCATTTGATTTTAAACAGTCCAAAAAGAGTTAGTATTGTTGGCATAGTTCATCTCCATTTTTCAATGAAAATGCAAAACCTATGCCATCACAAAAATCCTCTTTTTTTTAGAAAATAGACATTATTCAAATTTACAAAGGTGATTAATCAATGATTAATCGCTGACTAATCGCGGAGGAACCCGGTCAGCGGATCGCTGGCGGCGGCACCACGAACCAGCACGCGGCCCATACCGGAGAGGTAAGCGTTGCGGCCAGCTTCGATGGCGGACTTGAAGGCCGCGGCCATGCGAGGCAAGTCTCCGGCGGTAGCAAGAGCGGTGTTTGCCATGACGGCGGCGGCACCCATTTCCATGGCTTCGCAAGCCTGGGACGGCTTACCGATACCGGCGTCTACGATAATGGGAAGTTCGATTTCGTCGATGAGGATCTGGATGAAATCCTTGGCGGAAAGACCGCGGTTGGAACCGATAGGAGCAGCCAAAGGCATCACAGCAGCAGCACCTGCATTCACCAGGTCACGGGCCACGTTCAAGTCGGCATGCATATAAGGCAGCACCACAAAGCCTTCCTTGGCAAGAATTTCAGTAGCCTTGATGGTTTCGTAGTTGTCCGGCAGCAGGTACTTGGAGTCGCGCATGATTTCGATCTTCACGAAATCGCCGCAGCCCAGTTCGCGGGCAAGGCGTGCAATACGAACCGCTTCGTCGGCGTTGCGGGCGCCAGAAGTATTGGGCAATAGGGTTGCACTCTTGGGAATGTAATCCAGAATGTTTTCGTGTTCCTTGGTATTGGCACGGCGGACAGCACAGGTAATGATTTCTGCACCGGCGTACTGCACCGCAGCTTCGATCAACTTCAGGGAGTACTTGCCAGAACCAAGAATAAAGCGGGAGTTGAACTCATGACCGCCAAGAACCAGTTTATCGTTTTCCATCTTTACAATCCTTTAATATTTTAAACTTCATTTTAGACGTCATCTTCAGCGAATGATCTAGATTCTTCGCTTCGCTCAGGATGACATGGGGAAGCGCGTTCATTCTGCAGCGGGCTCCATTCCACAGATCAAGCGTACCACTGTCTGTGCCTCGTGGGCGGCACATGCCATGACGCGGGGAGCCACAAGCCCTATCCCATCGTTTACGTCGCTGACGCCGTCGCCACACATATAAAATCTCTTGGATACACGGCGGGTCTGGATACTATTGGCATCACCAAAACCCGCCATTCCAGAGGCCGCCACCAGGAACTTTTGGTCTACCGCGCGGTCCTCTCCAGCAGAAGGATTCGTGCAGACCCTGCCAGCAACTTCCGCGTTATGTTCCAGCACGGCATTCACCAGCATGGCCTTGGCTTCCGCATTGTCAAAGGCCTCCACCACGACGTCCGCCTTCCCTACCAGTTCCATCACGTTTTCCTCCGTGACGCGAACCTGATGGGATTCCAGTTCAATGTAAGGGGCAATTTCTCGCAAGTTTTCAGGCAGGGCCACAGCCTTCGCCACACCCACCTGACTTGCCTTGTACTGCTGCCGGTGCAAGTTCGTTACGTCGACGCAGTCAAAGTCAATGAGAATAAGCTTGCCTACGCCGGCACGAGCCAGAGCGATAGCCACATTGGACCCGAGGCCACCCAGACCGCAGACAGCCACCGTGGCCGCCTGCAATTTCTGAACATTCTCGGCACCTTGTCGTACCACAAGGGCGGCAAGCATCTCTTCCCGAGAGGGCGTGCGCAGTTCCAAACTAGCCCCCTCCCACAAAACTGACTACTTCCAGAGAATCCCCTTCAGCAAGAAGGGTTTCGCCATACTTGGCTTTAGGCACAATATCGCCATTACGTTCTACAGCAATTCGTTTGCAGTCGAAATTTGTGGTGGAAAGGTATTCGGCAACAGACTTACCGACAAAGGACTTGCCGTCCGTTTCAACATCAATGCCATTGACTTTAATCATAGAGTCACCCTACGTTGACCTTATCCAAATCAGTAAAGTTCCAATTCCCAGTTCATTTTATAATAGTCACAAGAATCGCTCTGAGTCACAGGACCTTCAAGCAAACCTATTTCCGTGACTGTATAGCATTCTCCAGAACTAATATCTACATCATCGGGAACAAGAACGTCACTATCTTCATCAATGTTCTTCACCATTGGGCAAAGACGGATTTCGTCAATACCTCGAGTAATTGGTACTGAAACATTACTGTGACCCGTCCACTCCATCAAATTCATTTCACTGAGCAAAACTGGAGAAACAGTATAGTCTTCTGTTTCGGCCATGCGAACTTGAATGCCATCACTGAAGAACTTTATTGCAAAACGAACTTCTGGATCGCCCACAATATCGGCTGAACTTAGTGTATCCGCAACTTGCTGATAGCTAGTTAAAGTTATTTTCAGGTTCATGTTCTTCAGCAAATACGGGTACCTGGTCACAGAGCTGGAAGATAAAATTTCCTGACTGCTACTACTAACGGGATGAATCAATTCGCCAACATCGTTATAGTTGGTGTCAGCAATTTCTTCGCTATCATAGGAGCCGAAAATCTCCTTGAAATTATTGCATCGATCTTCACCATAAATACTTTCGCATTTGTAGTAATCAGTTTTTTCCAAATCAGATTCAAGCTTATCCACCATAAAATTGATGGAGTAATCGTAACCATTTTCTATTTCAATAGGATTATCCTGGCTACATCCCCAAAACAATGAAGCGGCAAGGAATACTGCTGTTGCAGACAAACTCTTTATAATTTTTTCTTTCATAAAAACTCCTACAACAAACTAAAGTCTATGATAATACGCCAGGTAGGCCAATCCTTGCGGAAAATATCATGGATGCGATGGTTAGAACTGGTGGAATTTGCAGCTATAAGTACTTGATATTCCAAATTAATATATTTAGAGTCCACACCAACACCAATCCAACTATTCATTTCCCAGTCATCAGCGAAGAAATTTCCACTAGTTGTATGATATTCCGTATAAGGATATAGTCTAGATTCGGTAAGAACATCTAAAGCTTCTTTCAAATCCGACGAAGGATTCTTGAAACGAATTTCATTGTCAACGGATATTTTTTCATACAGAGATTTTGTAACGCCAAGAGATACACTTCCGTGTAAAAGCGATGTATGAGATAAACGTCCTCCTATTTTCAAAGTTAAAGGAACGTCAATAGAAAAATTATGGTAAGTCAAACTTTGTTCACGAACAAGTGCATAATCTACACCATTGAATTCAGCAGATCCATTATCAATCAAGTCGTTAAAGCGCGAGTAACGGAAAAGGCCTCCGATATGCCCCTGTAACCCAATATGATCACCAAGGTAATGACGATAAAAATAATAAAACCCAAAGTTTCCACCCCATACCAGATCATCTGCAAAATGACCAATACGTTTATCCTTGGAACGTCCACCAATAAAACTAACACCATGATGGTAAGTATGGGAAAGAATGCTATCGCGAATCGAAACAGCAATACTGTCATAGTGGGAGAAGGGTTTCTTTCCACGCATTTTCTGGAATTCGTTCAGATTCTTAATTGTGTCCAAGAGAGTATCTTTCGATGTCTTTGTAAAGGAGGTATCTTCCACAAACATTGACGTTTTAACAGTAGAGTCAAGATTCTCAGGAACCTGAGACGTAGTCTCTGGCTGTGTTCCCTCTACTGCAGGAACCGCATGCGTGCTGTCGACCGACAGAACCTCTTCTGGCGAAGCGCCTTCCTGAGCAAAAGTCAGGGACGCTGCAACAACTAATAGTTTTACGAATCTAAATAGATTTTTCATATTCTCACTTCTCGTTATTTAACGACTACTCGGGAAGTTTGGTTATTCACGCGAAGCACATAATTTCCTGCTGTCGGCAAGACTATCATGTGATCCGAGCTACCTATCACACCATTATAAACTACACAACCCTTAAGATCAGCAATCATAATCTTTGCACCAATTTCCGCATCTGAAATCGTCAGATTTCTATCGTTTAACGAAACATTAAACTTTGGTGTGGTCATCGTATTTGCAATAGAAACCGATTCCTTGAATGTTGCTACATAAACACCATCAACAGTCTTTTCCCACTTATCAAACGTCATGGTCATACCACCTTGTTCGAAATCCTTAGGAATAACACTATTTAATGCGGTTTCAATAGCCTTCTTTGTATCAGCATCATAAGCTACTTCAACATTTCCACGAATATCCTTTGCTTCATAAGAAATAGACATTTGGAAGAATGCGTAGAACTTTTTGTTGCCATAATCGGTAGAAGTAATGGATGTTACTCGATTACCCAAGCCATTGACTCTTGTGTACCAACCTCTGAATACCCAACCAGAATCTTGAGGAATAAAGGCTTTCGGAAGTTTCGTGACAGAACCGTATGTATAGCTCATAATGCTATCGCTAAGCATTGCACTGGGTGCCACATATGTAATGGTGAATGTTTTACTACGTTCAACAAACACAGCTTCATATAGTCCAGTCACTTCATTTTGAATCCAACTATCAAGAACAAATTCTGTAGAATCCGTTGACGTTGGAACAAAAACAGCAACTCCTTGCTTGTTCAATTCAGAATCAATCTTTGTAGAAATATCCTTACCATTGTCATAGGGACGAATTGCAACGGAATTTATTACAGAATCATTGACAGCGACCTGAATTATTACATCCGGCTTGTATGAGCTATCAAATTCCGGAACATACTTTCCATCTTCATTCTTGATCCAATCCTTGAACGTGTAGGTAGAATCACGATGAGGATTAGTGGGTTGAGGAATAATTGCAGGATCGTGTTCAGCAAGTGCATTTTCAATTGCGGTTATGATTTCTTCCGGTGTTCCATCAACAGGAACATCCACATTCAGTTCCATGCCATTTACAGCAACAATGATTTCTTGTTGCGAACGAGGGGTCGCTTTAAACACAGGAACATAAACATCAAGACCATCAATGTCAGATTCACTCTTAATCCAAGTATCAAAAGGATAATCAGTTGTCAAAGTCGATGGTTTCATAGGAATGGCAATTGCAGGAACATGGTTAACAAAAGCATTGCCAATGTCAGCAATATTTTCTGCCTCACTATTGATTACAGAAACAACTACATGGATTGTGTCATCTGCACCTTCACCATATTTTGCAACAAGAATCTTAGTCTTAGCAATCCACTTTGCGTACAAGGTCCTATTTTCCATCACGGCAGATTCAAAGTCATAAGGCTTAACGAATGTTTCATTATCAATGAACCATCCCATAAAGTTATAACTTGCATCCATCGGTGCTACAGGAACAGAGACCTTTTCGCCCAGAAGGATATTCTGAGAAGATATGGCTTCACCATGACCGTTCATTACAAACGTAACAACAGGATTGATTGTAAGTGTACCTTCAACCATTGTAACAGCATAATTTGCAAGTTCTGCAGTATTTGAAGACGTACAAGTCAAGGTGTTGTTACTACGACCCACTTCAGTAATCCTTCCAGACACAATGCAATCAAGAGATTCACCATCTGCATATCCATCACCAGTAACTGAAATCTGGTGATTTACAAATTCTACTCCATCGTAGAATTTGCTATCGGTAGCGGAGGTAATCACAATAGCACGTTTCGTTACTTCAAAATCACCCTTAATTACAGAAACTTCGTAATTATCATTTTCTGTGTAGAGCGCATTTAGAGAATTCATATAAGTACCGACATTACTGTCTATAATCTCTCGAACATAACGAATTAAGCCAAGGTCATTTTCAGAAATCAGTCCAGAAACAACTCCTGTGAAGATTGGATCATTTTCACCATACATCTTACTGGAAGCATTTACAGAAATCTCCACAGATTTCTTTGCAATAATAAATGTGGCGGTTTCTGTTCCGGTATAGTTGTTCTTGCCGGATACGGTTACCGTGTAGCTGTCGGCGTTCACGAAGCCGGTCCTGTTCCAGGATACGGTGTAGTCAACGTTTTCCGTCAGGGACGTTTCGCCGCTCTTGACGGTTAGGGTTGGCGTCTGGGCAAGACCGTTATAGGTCTTGTTTTCGGAGAGGGCGACCTGGATTGCGGCTGGTGCGATGGTGAACTCGGCCGTTGCGGAACCGCCCACGTAGTTGGAGGTTTCTGCCACGGTGGCCCTGACCACGTAGGTGCCGGCGGTGGAAGGTCTGGTGACGCTCCAGTCACTTTCGGCGTAGTCGCCGGTCTTCTTGACGGCGTAGGCGATGGAGGGTTCGCCTTCTGCGGAGAAGTCGGCGCTTACTGCGGGGCTTGCGGCGGCTTCACCGTAGGTCCAGCCGGACATCGCTACGGTAACATCGTTCCTGGTTGCCTTGGCGATGGAGAGTATGCCTGGCACGTAGGATACGCTGTAGTTTCCCTGGACGGATGCGCCAGAGAGTGTGATCGCGTAGGTTCCAACTACCTCGCCTGCATCGCGGACGATCGTGTAGGTAATCAGGTCGGCGGAGGATTCCCCGTTAACCATGCCTTCGACCTTAGCGGTGAGGGCAGGGTCTACGTCGCCGTAGGTCTTGCCCTTGGATTCGGCGGATACGGTGACTTCTGCAAGGCCGATGACGTAGGTGGCGGTTTCTGTTCCGGTATAGTTGTTCTTGCCGGATACGGTTACCGTGTAGCTGTCGGCGTTCACGAAGCCGGTCCTGTTCCAGGATACGGTGTAGTCAACGTTTTCCGTCAGGGACGTTTCGCCGCTCTTGACGGTTAGGGTTGGCGTCTGGGCAAGACCGTTATAGGTCTTGTTTTCGGAGAGGGCGACCTGGATTGCGGCTGGTGCGATGGTGAACTCGGCCGTTGCGGAACCGCCCACGTAGTTGGAGGTTTCTGCCACGGTGGCCCTGACCACGTAGGTGCCGGCGGTGGAAGGTCTGGTGACGCTCCAGTCACTTTCGGCGTAGTCGCCGGTCTTCTTGACGGCGTAGGCGATGGAGGGTTCGCCTTCTGCGGAGAAGTCGGCGCTTACTGCGGGGCTTGCGGCGGCTTCACCGTAGGTCCAGCCGGACATCGCTACGGTAACATCGTTCCTGGTTGCCTTGGCGATGGAGAGTATGCCTGGCACGTAGGATACGCTGTAGTTTCCCTGGACGGATGCGCCAGAGAGTGTGATCGCGTAGGTTCCAACTACCTCGCCTGCATCGCGGACGATCGTGTAGGTAATCAGGTCGGCGGAGGATTCCCCGTTAACCATGCCTTCGACCTTAGCGGTGAGGACAGGGTCTACGTCGCCGTAGGTCTTGCCCTTGGATTCGGCGGTTACGGTGACTTCTGCAAGGCCGATAGTGAACTCTGCGGTCTGTTCGCCGGAGAAGTTACCCTGGCCGGTTACCTTCACGGTGTAAGTGCCGGCATTCGTCCATGCGCCTTCGCCCCAGTCGATGGTGTAGTCGGCATCGGCGACAAGTGCATTGCCGTTGAAGGTGACTGTTACGACCGGCTTCTGTTCTTCACCGTTGTAGGTTGCACCAGTTGCGGAGAGCGCGAT
>JAKSIF010000074.1 GCA_024398965.1 Fibrobacter sp.
GTGGGGTCCACGCCCATCTTAATGCGAAGGGGAACGCCGGTCTCGTAAGACTTCTGGAGTTTCTTTTCGAGTTCATCCTGCGGGACGATGTCGATCACGCCGCGCATCAAAATATCAAGCTGTTCTTTAACAGGACGGAATTGCATAATTTTCTCAGTGGTTAGTGGTTAGTGGTTGGTGGTTAGGAAATGCTAGCCATCAATCAACTAAAGCCCATGGAAAAAGAGTGAATTTTCATTTTCGGAAGGAAAGATAGAAATTAGTAGGAAGTAGTAAGTTTGAAGTAAGAAGGGATTTGTGGTTAAAAAAGTGAATTCAAGTTATTCAACTACGCGAAGAACATCGTATTTGCCATACGAACCGAAATCATTCCTACGCAGGGCATAAAAATTCCCCAAAGTATCTGAAAAGGCCCTGACGTATTCAGCACCACCGCCACACTGTTCCTTAAAATCCTTACCATTCCGTGATGCAAGAACAAACCATGAGTCAGAGCCCCCGCCTTCCCCTACAACCACTAAGACTCCTTTCGAGACAGCCAACGTGCTCCCCGCAAAATTATACTTATCGTTCACCGACTTAATTGGAATCCAGTTCTTCAAATCTTTCGAATAATAAAGGTTTCCGTTTACATGATAACTTCTATCTAACGACATTATATATAGGTCATTGAAGCGGACGAGCGAATAGGATAAACCGCCCATAACGTGATTAGTGTCCCAATTATCCATGTCCTTAGAATAAAGAAGCGCAGTATAACGGTCTGCTCGATTCTCAGCAAAGGTGAAAAAAGAAACGACAATAAAATGCGCAGAATCATTGGAGAACGCATCAAAAATAGGTTCAATCATGTCGCCGAGCTTGTAGTTTATCAAGGTCCAATCTTCTGCATTTTTAGAATAATACAATTTTTCATCGTCGCTCTTGTAGAAATATTCATCGTCACAAGTTAGCCACGTCTCCCCCTGGGAGGGCGTGCAATCCCATTTTTCGGCATCCGCAGAATGGCAAATTTCATATTCAGATCCATCATAACGCTTATCTGAAGATCGAACAAATGCTAAATGATTTCCAACAATACAGATTTTGTTATCCGTCGGATTGTAGCTGTCGTTTTCCAATGCATATACGGATTGCCAAGAATCATCTCCGTTCTTTTTTATATAGATAGGCGCCGAATCCGGATCATCCTCATGACCAACCAACCACCGCTTAGAGAAATAGTATGGAACGGCAATTACATTTTCCCCATAAAAGCCGATGCTGGAAAAATAATACGACGAATCCAATTCCGAATCAACTAGGATACTTTCCACATTTTCACAGGATAGCGTAGGCGGTTCGACATACTCAACGAAGATGTCGGCTTCCTCTCCAGAAGACAGTTCTTGCGAAGAAGATGAAAGCCTTGCGTCGGGGCCATTAATGTCGGAACTGTCGGAAGATTCGTCAGAGCAGGCACATACAACAACGGCAAAAAAAGCAGAAAGCAACAGTGTAGTTATTTTATTCATAGAGACCTCCAAAACATTTTTCACCATCGCAATCCTATTTTCCGAAACCAGCGAGATCTATGCCTAGCTGTTTTATTTTGTACGTAAGAATGCGGGGCGTGGTGGAGAGGCTGCGGGCGGCTGCGGCCATCTTGCCCTTGGAACTCTTGAGGGCATCGCAGATGATATCTCGTTCGTAGGCTTCCACCATAAGCTTCAGGTTACCGGACACCTGGGTGCCGGAAGTTTCTGCGGTCTGCAGCGTTGTGGGGAAATGGTGCGGGTAGATGACGTCTTCGTCGGTCACGAGGACCGCGCGCTCGATGGCGTTTTCAAGCTCGCGGACGTTGCCGGGCCATGGGTAGCTCATGAGCATGTTGATGGTGGTGCGGGCCAGACGGCGCACGTTCTTACCCACGATACGGCAATAATGTTCCACAAAGTGATCCGCCAGAAGGACGATGTCCGTCTTGCGGTTGTGCAAAGCGGGTACGTAGATAGGCGAAATGTGAAGCTGGTAGTAAAGGTCTTCGCGGAAGGTGCCCTCGGCCACCATTTGCTGCAAGTTCTTGGTGGTGGCGGCAATGATGCGGACGTTCACCTTCTTTGAAAAGCGGGCGCCCACGCGTTCCATTTCGCCGTCCTGCAGCAGGCGCAAAAGCTTTACCTGAAGGTTGGGAGAAAGCTCCGCCACTTCATCCAAGAACAGCGTACCGCCATCGGCCTGTTCCACACGGCCCGGGGTTTCCGTAAGGACGCCTACCAAGGCGCCACGTTCACTTCCGAAAAGTTCGCGGTCCAGCACAGACTCCGGCATGGAGGCACAGTGAACGCGGATGTAGGGATGAGTGTTGCGGTCGGAACGGTAATGGATAGCTTCGGCCACAAGGCCCTTGCCGGTGCCCACCTCCCCCACGATCAGCACGGGAAGGGGGTTCTTGGAAACCTGGTCAATCTGGGCGTAAACGCGCTGCATTTCGCTGGAGCGACCGATGATATTGTCGGGCTGGAAACGGTCCTTAAGCTCCATGGTCAAACGTTCGTTTTCCGCCTTCAGGATTTCGTTTTCTTCGCGGGCCTGACGGCGCAACTTCACCGCAGCAGCAAGCATCTGGGCGATGATTTCCAACAAACGAAGTTTTTCGGGAAGCTGATCCTCGACGGGATTTTGGACGTCGGCACTCAAGGCTCCAATGACTTCATGCTCCATAATCACGGGAACACAAAGGAACGCCTTGTTTTCGTCTTTACCACGGCCAGTACGGTCTAGGAAGTTGGGGTCCTTACCCACAGAAGGAATGATGACCGGCTTACCGGTTTCCACCACCTTACCGGTGACGCCTTCGCCCACCTTGTAGCGCCCTTTACGGGCCTGACGGCTGGACAAGCCTTCTGCAATTTCAATGGAGATTTCGCCAGTGTGGCGATTATACAAAGTAAGGGTGGCGTGTTCCACCCCCATTGTGGACTCCAACACCTCTAGAATAGGGTGGGCCACATTTTCAAAATTCAGGCTTTGGTTCAAAATGGAGCTGATCTTGTAGAGCAGCTCCAATTCCTGAATCTTACTTTGCTGTATTTGTTCCATCTAGTAATTTATGCTAGATCCTTCGCTACGCTCAGGATGACAGCGAAAAGGAATTACTTCAATGCTTCCTGGACAAGGGCGCTGACGCGCTTGCCATCGAAACGCCCCTTGACCTTGGGCTGCAATTCCTTCATGATCTTGCCCATGTCCTTGGGAGAAGAGGCGCCGGTTGCAGCCTTGATTTCTGCAATGAGAGCCTTCACTTCTTCTTCGGTCATTTCGGCAGGCATGTACTTCTTGTAGATAGCGATAACGGCTTCTTCTGCCGGAATCTTATCCATGAAGCCACCCTTCTTGAGGATTTCAATGGCTTCCTGCTTCTGCTTTACGCTTTTTGCCAAGGCATCGACGCACATTTCGTCGGTGATGCTATCGGTAATCTGAGCGGGAGTAGCTCCAGCCTTCATAGCTTCGTTCTTGATATCGGAATGAAGAGTGCGGAGAACGCTAAGAGTTTCTGCATCATGAGCCTTCATAGAGGCCTTGATGTCATCCAAAATGCGGGTAAGAAGTTCACTTGCCATATTTTACCTTTTTCTAGAAACACCTAATGAGCCATCAACCACTGGTTGACGACTCACAGATTGAACAGTCTAGCAAATTCGCTATAGAAATTCGCTCAAAACTGAAGCTTCACTAAATCTAAGCCGATAAATCGGCAAAGGAATTAGTAGAGACGCTTGCGGTTCTGGTCAGCGATTTCCTTGAGACGCTTGCGACGAGCTGCAGTTTCGATGCGCTTCTTTTCTTCAGAAGGCTTTTCGAAGCGCTGACGCTTCTTGACATCGGAAATGATGCCGTTCTTTTCGCAAGACTTGGTGAAACGCTTGAGAGCGCGTTCAAAAGGTTCGTTGGACTTAACAATAACGCCGATCACGATAATCCTTTGGTTAAGTTAAAAATCAAATTTGGATAGCCAAATATATCTATTCCCGCCAAATCCGTCAAGGGGTCAAAAAAAACGCTCATTTTATTTACTTTAACTTGCGGGACATCAAAGACTTATGTATATTTGGGACAGTATAAAAAAATTATACATTTTTGATATTTCAACATATTGGGAGACTTGGATGAAATCCTTTTCCGCACTCTCTTTAAGCACAATCGCATTGGCATGCTCCGTTTTCGTAGCTTGCAATGGCGAAGATGACGTTGTACCGCAGATGGAACCTGCAAAACCCGTTGCCAAGGTCGAAAAGCCCGCACCGGCTCCCGCTCCCGCCCCCGCTGAAGAAGCCAAGCCCGTAGACGAACCCCAGCTCGTTCCCATTCAGTCTCTTTCCGCAACCGAGGAACCGGCTAAGGAAGAAACTCCGGCTCCTGCAGCCAATGGCGATCTGCTCAAGGCAAAGGGCGACTACGTTATCCAGGTAAGCATTCAATCTTCTAAGAAGGCCGCAGACGGAATTGTAAAGAAGTTGGCCGAACAGAATGTGAGCGCCTACATCGCTGAAGTTGAAAATCCGGGCGAATTGGAAGGCACCTATTACCGTATTCGCGTCGGCTACTTTGAAACTTCCGCTGACGCACAGCAGTACGGCAAGAGCGTATTGAGCGCACTGAACTTTGCCTGGTGGGTCGACAAGAGCAAGAATGACGACGTAGGCAACCCCGGCGGCTCTTACTCTGACGACACCATGGAAGAAGAAACCGCAGCACCGGAGCCGGCACCTGCTCCTGCCCCGGCTCCTGCACCTGCTCCGGCCGCTGAACCGGCTCCCGCTCCTGCCCCGGCACCTGCACCCGCTCCGGTCGCTGAACCGGCTCCCGCTCCTGCCCCGGCACCTGCACCCGCTCCGGTCGCTGAACCGGCTCCCGCCCCTGCCCCGGCACCTGCACCCGCTCCGGCACCTGCACCCGCTCCGGCCGCTGAACCGGCTCCCGCACCCGCTCCGGCTCCTGCCGCACCTCCGGCTCCCGCTGCCGACTTGGACGACGACTGGGACTAATGGAAACCAGCCCTTTAACAGAATTTTAGAAAGGCCCTCCTTGAGGGTCTTTCTTTTTTACTTTTCCACAGACTAGAAATACAGCCCCTTAAAATCTATATTTGGCCCATGCCTACAAGAAAACCTAAGATTTTCGTTGTTCACCTGGGATGTTCCAAAAACCAGGTGGATGCTGAACGCCTCGTTGGGGAAATGCTTAACGCAGGTTTTGAAACAACAGATACGGCCTCCAAAGCAGACTACATTCTGGTAAACACCTGCGGTTTTATCGAAGCAGCCAAGGAAGAATCCATCAACGCAATTCTCGCCCAGCTAAAGACCAAGAAAGCCAAGCAGAAGCTGATTGTAGCAGGCTGTCTCAGCGGTCGCTACAAGGGCGAAATTGAATCCGAGATTCCCGAAGTGGATTACTGGGTCGGAACATACAAGCCCGGCGAACTGTTGAAACTAATGGGAATGGAACAATCCGGCTGCAACCCGGAGCTACTTCCTCGCCTGAACTTGGGCGGACTTCCCCACCACGCCTACCTGAAAATTGCGGAAGGCTGTAACCGCCGCTGCGCTTATTGCGCCATTCCCAACATCCGCGGTCTCCAGAAATCCAGATCCATCGAGGAACTGGTGAAAGAAGCCAAGGAATTGGAAGCGCAAGGCATCAAGGAACTGACTCTCATCGCCCAAGACACAACCTTCTTCGGTCGCGAAAAGAAGAACAAAAGCGAAAATCTCACCAACTTGCTGAAGGCAATTCTTGCAGAAACCAACATCCCTTGGATCCGCATGCTCTACTGGTACCCGGCATTCATTGATGACGAACTGCTGGACCTGATGGCAAACGAGCCTCGCTTGGTAAAGTATATCGACCTGCCGATTCAGCATAGCAGTGACAGCGTCTTGAAGAACATGCTCCGCAAGTACACCCGCGATGAACTGCGTGACTTGCTGAGAAAAATCCGTAAGAAACTACCCACGGCTACATTGCGTACAACCGTCCTGGTAGGTTTCCCTGGCGAAACCCACGAAGACTTCGAAGACCTGATGGACCTCATCCAGGAAATCAAGTTTGAGCATCTTGGCGGCTTCGTTTTCAGTCCGGAAGAAGGTACTCCCGTAATGAAGATGAAGAAACTGGAACCTGTGGACGAAAGCGATGCACGAGCCCGTCTCGACGCCATTACAGACTTCCAGGAAGAGTTGGCCGCGGAACGTGCCGAAGCCATGATCGGAAAAACCATCACCGTGATTCTTGACGAAGTTGCCGAAGAAAGCGAGTACCATTTCTATGGTCGCACCGAAGGTAACTCCCTGGATACTGACGACATCGTGAAGGTGCTTGAGGGCGACGGCGAAGTGGGAGAATTCCACAAGGCGCTCGTCATTGATGCCGAACCTCACGAACTGATTGTCCGACTGGTTGACTAATCGATAGAACAAGTTCTCGTCTTTTAGTGAAAATTCGAAAGGCCCCGCAGGGGGCCTTTTGAATTTATGCTCTCGACGCGATTCGAACGCGTGACCTTCTCCTTCGGAGGGAGACACTCTAATCCAACTGAGCTACGAGAGCTTTTTATTGGCGTCAATCTTGCCTAGCCTGCGCCAATATAGAAAAAAAGGAGACCGCAAAAGCGATCTCCAAAAGTTTATGTTCAAAGTCAGGATTTAGCGACCAGAACGAGCACGTTCCTTTTCGCGCTGACGACGACGCTTTTCGGTATCATCCGGGAAGAGTTCCGGCAGAGCGTAACCAACAGCGATGCCGAATACGATACCAGTCTTGCTCATACCATCGGCATTAACAACCTTGGAGTCGTACTTAACTTCCACATCGGTGGTAGAACCAACACGTTCACGGAAGCTGGGATTTTCGGGTTTATCCTTAGCCAGTTCCGGAGAGTAGTACATACCGATAGAGAACTGGAGGTAGTACCATTCGTTAGTAAGGTAAGTAATCAGGATATCGCCCTGGATACCTTCAACCGAGATCAAAGGACGGACGTTATCAACCGGGATAATGTCGTGGTCGAAATAGACCGTACCATAGGACACGGACAGACCCAGGTGGAGCGGATTCTTGGGGAAGAGGTAGTAGTTCAAGCCGGCCTTCCAACCAGTACCACCTTCAAGTTCCCATTCTTCGAAGTCATTGTCGGTACCCTTAGGCAAGAAACCGAAAGAACCGAATACGGAAAGATGGAACGGCAAGATGTATTCGATACCAGCACCGAAGCTCATGCCCATACCGGTTTCACCCATGAAGGAGTAACGGGAACCCATACCCATCTGGAAAATCAAACGGTTACGGAGCCAGTCACGACGGCGCAGGGAGTTTGCATATTCATCCTGGCGCTGTTCTTCTTCAAACTTCTTACGTTCAGCCTGTTCCTTGCGCTGGGCGGCAGTCATTTCGGCACCACCAGCGAAGTCTTCGTCGTCTTCGGAATCGGTGTCAATGGACGCACGGGATGCCGGAGCAGAAACAAAGCCATCATCGTCTTCTTCTTCGTCAGCTACAGCTGCCTTTGCAGGAGCAGATACGAAACCTTCATCATCTTCGTCATCCTGAGCCCAGGACAAGAAGGCGGTAAGGCATACAGTCAATAAAAGTTTCTTAAGCATTAAAAGCCTCTGATTATAAAATCACCTTTGGAATATAACTTATTGTTCGCGATTTTTGCAAAGAGTTCTTGTAAAAGTTGGTTTATAAGCCTTTTATTCTGCAGAAATGAGCTTCGCCTTTATGGAACCAAGGGCAATTTCGCACTCCATAAGCACCGGAATTCGTCGTTCATCATCCGTTAGCCATATGAAAATCCGGCCCTTGGAATTAAAAATACCATCCCCATCCAGGACTGGTTCCACTTTTATGGTGTTCTTTTCGCCGATTTTCGTCTTGATTGTCTCACGACCGTGGACAAGAACTTTCAGTTCATAACGTTTCTTTCCGCTGACGGCAGAAAAACGGGAGGTGTCACCCACAGTCAATGGCATGGTCCGCACGTAGTAGAAGGCCGACATGATGCTGTGTTCCATCCCCTGGATGGTCACGACCGTATCGGCAGACCGCTTTACCTTACGAACCTTGTCATCGGTAAAGACTGTATCAGACAGCCAGGCCTTTTCGCCCTTGCGATCAAAACGAATGACAGACTTGTTATGATAACTACCCTCGTTCAAGGTCTTGCGGAAAACCTCCGTCATAAGGCCCTTGTTGCGAACGCGAGTGTAAATCGTATCGGAAACCGGATAGAGTTTCTTCAGTGTTCCGCTGTCATGAGCCAAGGTATAGAATTCAGTCTTACCATCCTTGGCGGGTTTTACCTCCAGCGTTGCTGTACCGGCCGTAATAGGCCCCCAACCAAGACTGAAGGTAAGACGTTCACCCTTCATCCAAGGAGCCTTCACCTCGGGAAGATCCTTAGGTTCGCCCGCAAACAAACTTGTGGGCAGCGCAAAGGCCACAAAACACAGCACCAGCAGGAAGCTGCGAGCGATGAGCCAAGAACTGTGAGCTGTGAGCTGTGAGCGATGAGCCATGAGTGAATTAGCGGAAAGCAGAAAGGTTAAAGCGTAAAGACATTTATCTTTAATCTTTATCCTATATCGCCGAGACCCTTACGGTATTCCACAAGCTTAGCCTTCACGTCGGCGTCGGAGAGAGCCACGATGTGGGCAGCCAGGTAGCCGGCGTTCTTACCGTTACCGATACCTACAGTTGCAACGGGAATGCCACCGGGCATCTGGACGATGGAATGGAGGGCGTCTACACCGTTCAGGGGACCGCCAGCGCAGGGCAGACCGATCACCGGAAGAATGGTGTGAGCAGCCAGCACGCCCGGAAGAGCGGCGGCGAGACCAGCAACACCGATGATGACCT
>JAKSIF010000075.1 GCA_024398965.1 Fibrobacter sp.
CTGAAGGCTTATGCAGCGGAGCAGGGCGTGCCTGGCGCAGAATCTCTCGGTGCCGACATCTACCTTGAAAAGGTGATGCCCCTTGGGGCTGGTCTTGGCGGTGGCAGTGCAGACGCTGCGGCAACTCTTCGTCTCTTGAACCGCATGTGGAATTTGAACTACCTGCCTGAAATTCTGGAAGGCATTGGTGCAAAGCTTGGCGCCGATGTGCCGTTCTTGGTTCGTGGCGGTACTGCCTTTGCCGAAGGTATCGGTGAAAAGCTCACCTTTATGGACCCACTGCAGCTGCCCGAAGGCGAATACCTGCTGATTTGCACCCCGCTGGATGCCGTTCCTACCAAGGATGCCTATGCTGGCGTTGCCAAGTCCGGCCCTGCCCGTTGGGATGAGTATAAGGCTTCTTGGTCTACCTTGAACAGCCAGAAGGGAGTTTTCAGCCCGGTTGCCGGAGCCTGCGACCTGTTTAACGCTTTTGAGGGTTCTGTGTTCCCACTGCACCCCCTGGTTGAACAGATGAAGGCTGAATTCCTGCGCCAGGGTGCCAAGTGCGCCCTGATGTCTGGTTCCGGAGCCTCCGTTTTTGGCATTTTTGCCTCGAAGGATTTGGCGCAAAAGGCTGCGGAAGCCATGAAGTCCATATCTCGTTACCAAAAGGTAACCCGCTTTTTTACCGGATTTTAGCCGTTTTGGATACCCCGCCCTTTAAAAATCTGGCGTAAATACTATATTTGCGCCACCATTGGGATATCGTCAAGTGGTAAGACAACGGATTTTGATTCCGTTATTCGCTGGTTCGAGTCCAGCTATCCCAATGTTTTTTAACAATTTAATTTAACTCGAATGGAGTAAATTATGGAACTCACTAAGCTCGTAGCAACCTCGAGAGTACAGGGCAAGAGCGCTGATAGCAAGCGTCTCCGCAAGGCCGGCCAGATTCCGGCTGTCTATTATGGTAAGGGTCAGGAAGCAGTGAATGTTAGCGTTAGCGCTATCGACGTTCGCAAGGTCCTCGCCCCGGGTAAGCGTTATACGCTTCTCGACCTCGTCATTGATGGCAAGGAAGGCAACGCCGCTGTAGTTTACAACTATCAGAAGGATCCCATCACTCAGGAAATCATCCACATCGACTTCCTGAAGATCGATGAAAACACCAAGGTTAAGGTTCGCGTTCCTGTTAAGCTGAACGGCCTTCCGGTTGGCGTTAAGACTCAGGGTGGTACCTTTGCTCAGCAGAACCGTTACATCAACCTTGCTGCTGTTCCCACCAAGATCCCCACTCTCATTGAAATGGATATCTCCAGCTATCCTGCTCCCACCACTTTCTACGCCAAGGATCTTCCGCTGGCAGAAGGTGTTGAACTGGCTTGCACTCCGCGCGTTGTGATTTTCAACATCACCGCTAAGCGTGGCGCAAAGGCTGAAGAAGCTCAGGGCTAATTTCCTAGGTTCAAACCCAGCAAATTTCAAACACTCGTGGATTTTCCGCGGGTGTTTTTTTATTTTTAGACGCATGAATACAATGATTATCAAAAAACTTTCTGCCCTCCTTTCTGTAATAGCATGCACCGCATTCGTTTGCTCCTGTGCCAGCAACGAACCGAAGAAGGATAACGATCCTACTCGTGAAAAGGCCAAGGCTGCATACGATAAGCTGGAAGCAGAAGAGTAAGGCTTATGTACTTAATTGTTGGTTTAGGTAATCCTGGAACGCAGTATTCCAATACCCATCATAACGCAGGTTTCATGGCGGTAGAAAAACTTGCTGCCAGTGACGACTGGAAGTCTGAGCATAAGGCTTTGACCCAGAAGGTTGTAATCGCCGGCCAGGAATGCCTGCTTGCTAAGCCACAAACCTATATGAATCTGTCAGGGGAGTCCGTTCAGGCTCTTATGACCTGGTACAAGATCAAGCCTGAGCAGATCCTGGTTTTCAGTGACGATATTAACCTGGATGTGGGCCGTATCCGTTGCCGTGCCAATGGCAGCCATGGCGGTCAGAACGGGCTTCGCAACATTATCGAAAAGATAGGCGACAAGTTCCCCCGCATTCGCTTTGGCGTGGGGAAGTGCCCTCCCAAGTTCGACCTTAGTAACTGGGTTCTGGCCAAGTTCCCGCCAGAAGATCGCCCTGTTTTTGACGAGGCTCTTGAAAAGGTGAAGCCTTTGGTGGAATGCTACTTCAAGTTCGGCATCGAAAAGTGCATGGAAAGGTACAACGGGAAGTAAGTCTGGTTTCCATTGCATAAAAATTGAGAGGCTGAACGGCCTCTTTTTATTTTGTCCCGATTCTTTTATATGATGCACTTTGTATTATATATGGTTTGAATGCTGCGTAAAAATGAGATTTGTGCGGAAAAATCTTTAGGATTGTTGAATTACAAATGAAAAAAATCTAGCTTTACCTTCATGTGCTTCATGTTGCCCGGAGGTAAAATGAAAAAGTTGCATTTGTGCTTTTTACTGGTTGCGTCATCGCTGTTTGTTCTGGGATGTGGCGATGACAGCGCAAGTAACGCCAATAACGAAAACGGCGGCTCCAGCTTGCCTCCACAACAGGGAACTGAAATCCCGTGCGACGCTGGCAATGAAGGCCTTGTAATCAAGCCGGTCGATAGTGAAAATCCCCGCCTCTGCGCCAACGGAACATGGGTAGAAATACTTTCGTCATCCTCCAGTGACGTTCCGAAATCTTCTTCTAGTACCATCCAGAATTCTTCTTCCAGTGTTATCCTGAGTTCATCTTCCAGTGTCATCCTGAGCGAAGTCGAGGGATCTAGCAGTTCCAGCGAGATTTCCGGTCAAACCGGGAATGAAGTGCAATCGTCTTCTTCTGTGACACAGAATTCTTCATCCAGTGATGTTCCGAAATCTTCTTCTGGTACCATCCTGAATTCTTCTTCAAGCGTCATCCTGAGTTCATCCTCCTCTGTCATCCTGAGCGAAGTCGAAGGATCTAGCAGTTCCAGCGAAGAATCCAAGATGTACCTTTGCGACGATGGCGTAACATACGTTCTAGACTTGGCAAACTGCGCAAACAGTTCTTCTTCCAGCGTCATTCAAAGTTCTTCATCAACTAAGAAGCCAGAAGAGTCTTCATCCTCAACTCCAATACTCTCGTCATCATCGACACTGATTTCCTCGTCATCCTCGACTCCGATCGAGGATCCCAGCAGTTCCTCTTCAAGCGTCGTTTCTAGTTCAAGTTCCGCAGTTTCATCAAGTTCAGTTCAAAGTTCTTCTAGTAGCGTAATGGCTAGTAGCTCTAGTAGCAGTGTAGCAAAGTCTTCATCTTCTGTAAGTGTCAGTTCTTCAGGTATTTCTAGCTCTTCGATGATGCTAAATAGTACATATGATGCAACAAATAATACTTTAACCGATATACGCGATGGTCATGTTTATAAAACAGTAACTATCGGAACTCAAATTTGGATGGCTGAAAATCTGAATTATTTGCCTCGAGATACTAGTGGCACTTTTTGGGCTGGTCGCTCTATATGTGGTGGTGGAGAATATCAGTCACTGCAAGAAGGCGATTGCTCTGTTTATGGGAGATTATATGAAAAAGATATAAACGCCTATGATCATTATAATCAAAACATTTGCCCTGATGGTTGGGATGTTCCCACATTGAAACAATGGCAAGTGTTAGTTGAATTTCTAGGAGGGATCAATGTTGCCGGAAAAGCAATGAAATCAAATGAAAACAGGTATTGGCCTGATGAAAGTCTTATGAATGAATATGGATTTTCTGCTATTCCTGCAGGTTATTTCGTTAAATCTAAAGGCTATAATTCACGTAATGATATTGGCGAGTTGAGGGCTGTTTTTACAGTTCATAGTTTTAATTCCACTGAAAAAAATGGAATTTGGATAAATGATAAGAGTGATGTTGCCACATATACTAATTATGGACAAGGATTTTATCTTTCTATTCGGTGCATAAAAAAATAAGGGAAAGCCATCCTTTTCTGGTCTGATGTTTAATTTGCAGAGGAATGGTTCATGCCAAAATATTTGATACTGTTGCTTCTTCCTTTACTAATGCTTGTCTCTTGTGGAGACGATGATTCTAGTGGACCTTTAGTAAGACCTGAAATAGAGGAATCTAGTTCGTCTATTGAAAGGTTAAGTTCTTCTAGTAAGATTATGTCCTCATCATTGAGAGACTCTTCTTCTAGTGGCAAGAAATCGTCTTCGTCAGTTGAGAGTTCCTCAAGCAAGGGAGCATCATCTTCGTCGGAAGATAGTTCTTCTAGTGGTAAGAAATCGTCTTCGTCAGTTGAGAGTTCTTCAAGCAAGGGTGTTTTATCTTCGTCGGAAGACAGTTCTTCTAGTGATAAAAAATCGTCTTCGTCAGTTGAGAGTTCCTCAAGCAAGGGAGCATCATCTTCGTCGGAAGATAGTTCTTCTAGTGGTAAGAAATCGTCTTCGTCAGTTGAGAGTTCTTCAAGCAAGGGTGTTTTATCTTCGTCGGAAGACAGTTCTTCTAGTGATAAAAAATCGTCTTCGTCAGTTGAAAGCTCCTCAAGCAAGGATGTGTCATCTTCATCAGAAAAAAACTCATCTAGTGAGGTTCGTTCTTCTTCATCAGAAAAGAGTTCGTCCTCTTTAAACAGTGTATATGACGCAACTAATAATACATTAACAGATTTACGAGATAACCACATATACAAAACTGTAACCATCGGCTCTCAAGTATGGATGGCTCAAAATATTGATTATCTGCCGGATGATACGGTGGGGACGAAATATGGGGGGAATACTGTTTGCGGAGGCGGTACAACGGGAACCTTTAATGAAGGTGATTGCTCTATCCATGGAAGATTGTATACAAGAGAAGTTCTTATTGATCCTATTGGCGATGGACGAGTTATATGTCCGGATGGGTGGATAGTTCCAACACTGACTCATTGGAATGTATTGATTGAATATTTAGGGGGGGCTTCTGTTGCAGGAAAAAAAATGAAATTGGATGATAATTCTATGTGGGGCGAAAATATGGAACATTCGAATGAATCTGGATTCTCAGCTACTTTAGCTGGCTATTATACTATATTTAATGGATTTAACGATGTTACTGATACCTACAAAAGAACTTCAATGCTCGTATATCCTGTTGATAATTCATTGTATTCTGATGAAATAAAAACAAAAACGATTTATGATGACGAAGATACACTTAGGGATCTTAAGTACCATGGACCACAATATGCAATTTCCGTTCGTTGCATAAAGGATTAATTAAGGAGTAAAATCATGTCTAAAACCATTCTTTTTTGGCCTGATGTTTACAAAGAACAGGGACACTGGTTGCCTACGCTGAAATAAACCAAACGCACCTACGGTATATCTCATAACAAACAATTTAAGGACTCTCAAAATTTTGCGAGTCCTTTTTTTTATAAAGAAAGCTATTGGCAAGGCTTCCTCGGTCTCAAAAATTTTACAGCATTTTTGGTGCACAAAATCCCGAAAAAAGCATCGACATTGAAATGCAAAAGTGCTCTGTCCGGCCGTTTCCTTTGCAAAAATTCAGAAGCTATGCCTATAAAATGGAATGCGGGGCGTTGCGGGGTGTCCCCGCTGGGTGGGGTATGGAGGCAACAGAGTGCCGACTAGGGGCGGGGCTCCGCCCCCTTGAAAAAATGAGTTTGGAAGCACTTTCGTCTGATTTCCTATATGGCGTTCGGGGAACGCATATAGTTGCGGCTCGGAAATGTCAAAAAGAAAAAATGCTTTTTGCCGCTTCTCTCGCCTTTTGCTATATTTGCAACGCAAAAAGTAAGAGGTTCATTTATGAAAATTTTGCCTGAAGCTTTAACGTTTGACGACGTTCTTCTCGTTCCCGCAGCATCCTCCGTTTTGCCCTCCCAGACAGACGTGAGCACTCAGCTTGCCCCGAACATTAAGCTCAACATTCCGGTGATCAGCGCTGCTATGGATACCGTTACCACGGCTCCTCTCGCTATCTCCATTGCTCTTCAGGGCGGTCTCGGCATTATCCACAAGAATATGTCTGTTGAAGAACAGGCCGAAGAAGTTCGCAAGGTCAAGCGCTGGCAGTCCGGTATCGTGACCAATCCGGTGACCCTGGATGCAGACCAGCCGGTTTCCGCCGCATTCGAAATGCGTGCCATGCACAAGATCAGCGGTTTCCCCATCCTCAAGAAGGGTAAGCTGGTGGGCATGCTTACCAGCCGCGACCTCCGCACCATTACTGACTACAGCGTGAAGATCGAAAAGGTGATGACCAAGAACCCCATCACCGCAAATCCCAAGATCAGTCTCGCCAAGGCCAAGGAACTTTTGGCCGAAAAGCGTATTGAAAAGCTTCCTCTGGTTGATGCTAACGGCGCTCTCAAGGGCCTCATCACCATGACCGACATTCTGAAGCGCGAAAACAACCCCTCTGCAAGCCTGGACAAGAATGGCCAGTTGTTGGTGGGCGCTGCCGTTGGTACTGCTGCAAATACTTTGGAACGTGTGGCCGCCCTCGTGGAAGCTGGCGTTGACCTGCTGGTTATCGATACCGCTCATGGCCACCACATTGGTGTCCGCAACATGGTGAAGACCGTTCGCAAGAAATATCCCAAGCTCACCATCTGCGGCGGCAACGTCTGCACTCCGGAAGCTGTTACTGAACTTGCCAAGTGCGGTGCAAACATCGTCAAGGTGGGTATCGGTCCTGGTTCCATCTGCACCACCCGTATCGTTGCTGGCGTTGGCTACCCGCAGTTCTCCGCTGTTGTTGAATGCGGCAAGGCTGCCCGCAAGGCTGGCGTAAAGATTATCGCTGACGGTGGCCTCAAGTTCTCTGGCGACATCGTCAAGGCTCTGGCCGCTGGCGGTCACGCTGTCATGATCGGTTCCATGTTTGCCGGTACCGAAGAAGCTCCGGGCGAAGTCATCCTGGCTGATGGCCGTAGCTACAAGAGCTACCGCGGTATGGGCTCCCTCGGCGCAATGGCTGCAGGTTCTGCAGACCGTTACTTCCAGGGTGGCATCAAGGAACCCCGCAAGTTCGTTCCCGAAGGCATCGAAGGCCGCGTTCCTTACAAGGGACCGCTCCGCGATACCATTTACCAGATCATCGGCGGTATCCACTCTGCCATGGGTTACGCAGGTGCAGCAAACCTGAAGGAACTCTACGACAAGGCTACCTTCGTCCGTATCACTGGCGCTGGCCTCCGCGAATCTCATCCTCACGATGTGACCATCACCAAGGAAGCCCCGAACTACCGTTCCGAAGGTTAATCGCTTAGGTTGCCGCGGGTCTTTATCGCTCGCGGACCTTGAGTGGCCGCCCTCCGTGTCATCCAGAGCAAGCCGCGAAGTGGCTTGTCGAAGGATCTAGCCTATGAAAAATCCCGTTGCAGTCTAGAGCTGCAGCGGGATTTTTTTTATGACTACATGAGACTTCGGTTGAAAATTTATTTTGTTCATAATGAATATCTTTTATTATATTCAGAATAAGGTAAGAGGTTGGAATGAAAAAGAGTTTTTTGTTTGGAATGGCGGTTGGGCTTGGCCTTGTGCTGAGTGCCTGTGGTGACGACAATAACAGTTCGTCGCCTGGTGGATTTGACGTTAGTTCGTCATCGGTAGAGTTTACGGATAACGAAAGCAGCGCTGTTGTCGTTGATGAACTTTCCAGTTCATTTGATGTTTCTAGTTCATCGGAAGGATTGCTACCGGGCAGTTCCGCCAATGAAATTACCGATAGCTCCGCTATTGAACCTGCGTATAGTTCGGCTGGCGAAACAGTCGATAGTTCCGCAGTGTCCAGCAGCTCTGCAGAAGAGTCTGTTGAAGAAGTTCCCGCGGAATCCAGCGGCAGTGAGGACGTTTCATCAAGTTCCGTGATTCTTGGTGATACTACTGCAAGGATTTCTTATTCCCTCAAGCCATTCAAGGGCCCGCTGCCTAATCCCCATAAGGGCTTTACTCTCCTTACCGAAGGCGCCTGGAATTTCGTTCCTGAGTTTAGATTCGGGCCCGATAAGAATGGCGCCTGGAACTTGATTACCTATGGCTCCGGTTACCAGCGCTGGGATAAGTTGAATCCAGCTAAAGGTGTTTACGACTGGTCCGAGCTGGAAGATTTGCTGAACGTGCTTCAGGAACATGGCTTGGGCTACGCATTGCGCGTGTTCCCTTATTCTCCTTCCTACATTCAAGGCAACAATACGCCTGCAAGTGAATACGACTGGACTCCGGAATGGGTTTACAAAGAAGGCGCCCAGAAGGACTACGCCATCTTTCAGGATAACGGCGCTCGTGCCCAGGTTCCCAGATGGGACGATCCTGTCTACATGAAAGCTGCCAAGGATTTTGCAACAGCACTAGCTGCAAAGTACGACGGCGATCCGCGCCTGGAGTATATTGATGTGCGAACCTTCGGGGAATGGGGCGAATGGCACGTTTCCCACCTGGATGGTAGTGACATGCCGTCTTTAAAAGTTCAGAAGGAATTGCTGGATCATTACGCCTCTGTTTTCAAGAAGACTTTGCTTGCTCTGCCTTCTGATGGCTACGGCGAAATTTATACCTACGCCTTGAGCCTTGGAATTACAAAACGCGATGACGGTTTTATCGGGATTCCCGGTACTGCGGATTCCCTGGTGCGCGCATACAAGGCGGGACTCCCCACCATTGCGGAAAATATTGGCAGCTACGAAAGAATGCTGACCTTTGACAACAAGAGTTACATGAGGTGGACTCCGGAGCGCTGGGT
>JAKSIF010000076.1 GCA_024398965.1 Fibrobacter sp.
AAGTCAACAAAAAAGGGTGGCGAAGCCACCCACACATGTTGATGAAGAGCCTTTTATTGTTTAAAATTTCTAGATCCCTCGACTGAGCTCGGGATGACACAAAAGTTGACGAGCTCGGGATGACACGAAAAAAAGCCGCATGGCATAGGCCACGGGCTTATAAAGCGCATCTGCAAGTAAATTTCTAGTTACATAGGGGGGGGGGTAACGGACTTGCGGACCTGCTCAACAGAGGCACAGCCAGCAAAAGAGACCGGGGCGGCCTCCACAAAGTTCAATCCATTACATGCGACTATATTCATTTGGTACAAATATAGTCACCCGTAAGATTTTTGTAAAGATTGATTTGTAGTTAAACAAATTCATGCGTAAATACGCAAAAATTTTAGCATACATCACTGCGAATGCTGCTTTTATTGCCCACTTGACGCACATTGAATATTTGTGTATATTATTGCAAAAAAGTTATCATAAATATTCATCACTATGTCAGAGAAATCGATAGTTCTAGATCTTGCAACAAAGCAAAATGGCGTTGTTACTGCAAAAGACGCTGCTCTTCTCGGAATTCCGTGCAGAGCGTTGTTTGACTGTGTTAAAGACGGTATGCTGCTTCGAGACAATCGTGGCGTGTACATAGTGCCCGACCATTTTTCCGACGAGTTCCTTACCGCCCAATACAAGTATCCAAAGGGAGTTTTCTCATTCAACACGGCGCTCTATCTATGGGGGCTTAGCGACCGTGTTCCACAACAATTGGAAATGACATTCCCAAAGGGGTACAACACGTCTGCAGCAAAAAAATTCGGCATCGCCTGCAAAATCCTAGTACAAGACAGATACGATGCAGAAATCAGCTCCGCAAAGACGCCCAACGGCAACATGGTCCGAGTCTATAGCATCGAGCGAGCTTTGTGCGACATGCTCAAATACAAGGGTGACCCCGAACTTTTCTTGAACGCCATAAAGGTGTACATGGCGAGCGCCGACAAAAACTTGAACAAACTTTTTTCAATCGCGAATTCGTTCGGCATGCATGATAAAATCCGCCCCTATGTGGAGGCACTCCTATGAACGCTATCAATGTGATGCAGTTGAAAAACAGCAACACTTTGTCATAGGAAGCTGGACGAAAATTCCATTAGAGAAATGCTCCAGGAAATCGTTCAAATTGATTTAGACGACGGTTTTTCCTTCAGCATTAAAGGAATCGAAACGATTCGTGAAAAGAATCAATATTCAGGCCTTAGAATTCATCTGAACGCAATTTGCCAAACACTTTCGATTCCGTTTGCTATGGATGTAACTGTCGGCGACAGGATCACGCCGCATGAAATCGAGATGTCGTTCCCGTCCCTGTTCGGCAATACCGCAACAACGCTCAGGTCCTACAACTTGGAAACGCTATTGGCGGAAAAATTGAACGCAATTCTCGTCATGGGCGTCGCGAATACAAGGATGAAAGACTTCTTCGACGTCCATTCCATTTGGCAAATGCTGGCGAACGAAATCAGCGTGGAAACTTTAAGCATAGCAATAACCGAAACCGCAAATTTCCGTAACAATGCCGCAGTCTTGAACGATGCCTCCGAAATCCTTCGCAGCATCAAGGACAGTGAGATTTTGGCGGAATATTGGCAACGATACCAAAAGACTTTCTCTGTAGCAAATAGATATTCCTTTGCCGAGGTCTGTGCCACCATCGAAGCAATCGTAAAGCAAATTTCAACGGCCGATTAATCAACAAAGGACCCTAGTATATGGCCATGGCCATCGCCATCGCCGCTGCACCCCAACAACAAGCTAGCACGGGCCTTCAGCTCGACGATTTTCATTTCCGGCTTGACATAGCCGCACATCGGCTTACTTGACAATGACTTTCTTTCCAGAGGCCGGAATGACCACCAGTAGGTCAAGATTTTCTATCTAAAAGTACGTTTTTGTTCAAGAATTTCGCATCAACCAAAAGATTTCTTATCTAAATCTTGATTTATTTTATATATTTAGACAAGAAATAATCAAAATAGAGTCTAAATCTATGAAAATTATCGGAAGAAAAAGGGAAATTCGGGAACTCGACCATTATGTGGAAACCGACAAGTCGGAGTTCATCGTCGTCTATGGCAGGCGTCGCGTAGGCAAGACTTTTTTAATCCGCGAATATTTCAACAACGAATTCGCCTTTCAGGTGACGGGCATCCATGACGGTTCCAAGGAAATGCAGCTGGCGAATTTTGGCATGGCCCTAGGCAAGTATTTCGGAACCCGAAGCCTCCCCAGAACATGGCTGGACGCATTCTCCATGTTGCAAAAGGGGCTTGACGAGCTGAAGACCGAGGGCAAAAAAGTTGTTTTTATCGACGAAATGCCCTGGATGGAAACCCAGAAATCCGATTTCTTGCGGGCATTCGAAGTTTTCTGGAACGGTTACGCCGCGTGGACTCACGACATTTTGCTTATCGCGTGTGGATCCGCCACCACATGGCTTACAGACAACATCCTGAACAACATCGGCGGACTCTACAACCGCTGCACAGGTCGCCTATTCCTAAAGCCGTTCTCGCTGGGCGAAACGGAGGAATACCTGAAAGACCGGAACATTCTCTGGAGCCGTTACGACATCATTGAACTTTACATGGTCATGGGCGGCATTCCCTTTTACCTGAGCCAGCTGGATCAATCCTCGACACTTGCCAAAAACATCGACGATATATTTTTCAAGGAAAGGGGAAAACTCTGGAATGAGTTTAATAATTTATATGTAACACTGTTTAAAAATGCAGACGCGCACATAAAAGTCGCAGAGGCTCTCGCCTCAAAAAAATTGGGCCTTACGAAATCCGAAATTTCAGAACTTACGGGACTGCCCTGCAACGGAACGCTTACCAAAATTTTGGACAACCTGGAAGGTTCCGGCTTCGTCCGTTCCTATGTGTATTTCGGCAACAAGAAAAAGGAGACCACCTATCAGCTTGCCGATTACTACACCCTATTCTATTATCGTTTTCTGAAGGACTCCAAGCGCGATGAAATTTACTGGGAAAATTCCCTGGACAACCCGTCAAGGCTTGCATGGGCAGGGTATTCCTTTGAGCAGGTTTGCAAGGACCACCTTTCCGCCATTCGGAAAAAACTGGGGATTTCGGGAGTGCTTTGCGAGCATTCGTCGTGGTTCAGCAAGGGGGATGCCGATTCCGGCGAAGTCCGGCGAGGTTGCCAGATAGACCTTGTCATTGACAGGCGCGACAGGGTCATCAACATCTGCGAAATGAAGTTTAGCCGCAATGAATATGTCATCGACAAGGATTACGACATGAATCTTCGCCATAAGATTGGGCAGTTCCAGCGGGAAACAAAAACCCGGAAGGCCATCCAGCTGACTTTTGTAAGCCCGTACGGGCTGAAGCGCGGAATGTATTCCAGCACGGCCCAGTCGGAAGTCACTGCAGAAGACCTTTTTTCAGACGAATCGTAACTCGTTATCTCGCATAACGTTACACGAACTTGCATTTTATTTTTACTATCTTTCGTTCGTAATTTTTCAACTAGCGGAATCTACGCAGTTTTCGCACAGCCAAAAAAGGATCAATATGGAAGCTTTTACCGCTTTTCTTGATACCATCGATGGCTATGTCTGGGGAGTTCCCCTCATTGTCGTCATTCTTTTTGTAGGCCTCCTCCTGACAGTCCGTTTGGGCTGCCTCCAGGTGGTGAACCTCCCCAACGCTCTTCGCTACATGCTGCACAACGAAAAGGGCGGTCAGGGCGAAGTCTCCAGCTTTGGCGCACTTTGCACGGCCCTTGCCGCTACCATCGGTACCGGTAACATCGTGGGTGTGGCAACAGCCATCGGCACCGGCGGACCCGGCGCTCTCTTCTGGATGGAAGTGGCAGCCTTCTTCGGCATGGCCACCAAGTACGCAGAAGGCGTTCTGGCCGTGAAGTACCGCAAGATGGATTCCGACGGCAAGGTTCTGGGTGGCCCCTTCTACTACATCGAAACAGGCCTTAAGGAACGCTTCGGCTGGAACATGAAGTGGCTCGCAGTGCTCTTCGCTATTTTCGGCGTCTGCGCCGGCGTCATGGGCATCGGCACCATCACCCAGGTGAACGGCATTACCAGCGCCATGGCCCGCCTTACTCCTAACGCTGCTGAATTCGTGAACATCGGTGGCAACTCCGTGAGCGTCACCACCGCCATCGCAGGCGTGCTGGTCACCGCATTCTCCGCTTTCGTGATCATCGGCGGCCTGAAGCGTATCGCCAAGGTTTCCACCTACATCGTGCCTGTCATGGCAATTCTCTACATTCTCGCCTGCATGCTGCTTCTCATGATGAACTTCGCCGCTATTCCCGAAGCCATCCAGACCATCGTACGTGCAGCATTCAACCCCAGCGCTGTGACCGGCGGTGTGGTTGGCACCATCTTTATCGCCATGCAGAAGGGTATCGCCCGCGGTATCTTCAGTAACGAAGCAGGCCTCGGTTCCGCTCCTATTGCAGCCGCCGCCGCAAAGACCAACGAACCGGTCCGTCAGGGTCTGGTCTGCATGACCGGCACCTTCTTCGACACCATCATCATCTGTACCATGACCGGCCTTGCCATCGTGGTTTCTGGCGCTTGGGATCCGAAGCTTGGCCTCGAAGGCGTGAACATCACCATGGAAGCCTTCTCCCGCGGTCTCGCCTTCTTCCCCGGTGGCGCAACCATCGCTCCTTATTTCTTGGCAATCGCCCTGGTGTTCTTCGCATTCACCACCATTCTCGGCTGGGCCTACTATTCTGAAAAGTGCCTGCAGTACCTGATTGGCGGCAAGAAGAAGGGCGCCATCCTCGCCTACCGCTGGGTTTACGTTGCAGCAATCTTTATCGGCCCCTACCTCACCGTAAGTGCCGTGTGGACCTGTGCCGATATTTTCAACGGCCTCATGGCATTCCCCAACCTGATTGCCCTGATCCTGCTTAGCGGCATTGTGGCCCTCGAAACCAAGAGCTTCCTGGATCGTTTGCATAACGGTGAAGTAGGCGAATAAAAAACAAAAGCAGACTTAATGAAAAACAGGTGGCGACAAGCCATCTGTTTTTTATTTTCCCTAATCCAAATTCTAATATTGTAGAAGACAATCATTTGACAGTAAGGGCAACTTTATGGACAAGAAATTTGCAGTGGTTCTCCCGGCCGGTGGCCTGGGCAAGCGCATGGGCGGAAATATTCCCAAGCAGCTGATGCTTTTGGGCGGCAAGCCTGTTTACCGTTATTGCCTTGAGACTTTCTTGCAGATGGACGAAATTGCCGAAGTGGTGATGGCTGTACCTGTCGACTGGAAAAGCCATTTTGAAGAAGAGCTTTTCGGACCGGAAGCAGGCAAGAACGGAGCCAGTCTCACTCCAGAAATGCGAGCCAAGCTGAAAATTGTTGTAGGTGGTGCAGAGCGCTGGCAATCCGTAGAGAACGGAGTCAACGCCCTGACAAGTTCCGCGGAATACGTTCTCGTGCATGACGTGGCTCGCCCCTTTATTAGCAAGGAAATCATTCTTGACGTTTGCAACACCTTGGTGACCAAGGGGGCATGCCTTGTGGCAAAACCCGCTGTAGATACCATCAAGATCGCAGCAAACGGCCGCGTTGAAAAGACCATCGACCGCAACACCGTTTGGATGGCACAGACCCCCCAGGCAGCCTCCATCGATGTTTTGAAGAAACTCTACGCAAGAATCGCAGCAGAACCGTTGAACTTTGTACCCACTGATGAAGCCAGCATTCTGGAATTTTTCGGAGAACCGGTCTACATCGTAAAGGGTACCGCCGCAAACGACAAGCTGACCACCCCCGAAGACTTCGAAATCTTCGCCGCAAAGCTGAAGTAACAAACAGGACTCTCATATTATTTTATTACATTGGTAATTCAGTATATTGGAGTTTTGGGAAACTCAACCTTATTGGTGAATTAGGATATGAACATTTTAAGAGTCGTGGCATTTATCGGCGCGTTGGCAGCATTTTCCATTGCCGGCCAAACCGTATCCATTTTTGTGAAAGACCCTGCAGAATTGGAGAATCTTCAGCAGAACCTGACTAACCTCAAGTTAGAACTGGGGGCGGAGAATCCAGAAATCGATGCACTTCTGCAGCGCGCCACCCACATTGCAGAAATGAACAACCGCTGTTCCATGATCTCCATCAACGATGTTCTGGACGAGGCTTGCGGACGTTTCTATTCCGTGGACCTGCCCGAATTCGAAGCCCAATACATGGAACTGACTGGTGAATTAAGCTTGAACGCCGTTAAGGTTGGAAACACCCTGGCAGAGCGCACCGAACAGATTCAGGTTTGTGCCACCGCCCTAGGCGGAATCCTCGTATCCAAGGATAAGTTGCTTAAACTAGACGGCGGCGTAGACTTGGAGCCCCTGGACCTGGCCGGAGCCTTCGACGCAACTTACGACTTCACCTTGTACTTTGACGAAAACCTAATGAACCAGCAGAAAAGGCTGATGGATCGTTGGGTGGAAAGATGTAGCGAAGTTGTGGTGCGAAAGGCGCACGATGAATTCGCACCACTGTTTGTCGACCGCATCAACGCCGTTAACGATTCCTTGGAAAAGAGCAACGCCAACGTCAAAATTGTGCTGGAACCGGAATATCTTGATTTCTATCTGGACCTCAACAAGAATGTTGCTGGAGCCTATTACCTGAATGGTGCTGAAATTTTCAATGTAAGTTCACTCCCTACAGGCAGAAGCTTTTCTCATATTATCGTAAACGTCCTTGACCAGAACGTGCAGTTTCCCTTGGGTACTAACGGAAAGATGCAAAACTTTAGAGGTCGCGTAGAATTCACTGCAGCCTACCAGGAAAAGGACCTGATGGGACGTTGGGTCTGGGGCAACAAGAAGACTATCAACCGTGCCAAGGTAAAGGGCGAAATTTCTGCAGCCGCCGTTGTAGGGGATTCAACCAAGCCGGCCCCCATTGTCAAGAAGCTTGCATCCCTTGATACTACCGCACTCATCGCTTCAGAGGCTGATTCCGAAGCCCAAGAGGCGAAGGATGTTGCCGCCAACGATGCGGCAAAGAACGCAGCAACCGGCGACGGTGGCAAGAAAATATCCTGGATTCCTACAGCCATTGCGGGAGCAGTCGCCATTGGCGGCGGCGTGATGGCAGCAGTCTTCAACAACAAGGCAAAAAAAGAAAGCGAAAAGAAGACCTTGACCCGGGAAGAGTACGACGACCGCTGCGACAAGATTGATAACGCCCAGACCTTGCGAGCCGTAGGTTTGGGAATTGCCGCCGCAGGCCTTGTTGGCGTAGGCGTTACACTGTTTTTCTAAGGAGAGGATGATATGAAAATGAATAATCTGAGCAATCCCTCCCGTGTCATCCTGAGCAACCCTGCCCGTGTCATCCTGAGCGTAGCGAAGGATCTAGCAATCGCAACATCTCTTTTTGCATTTGCAGCCTGTTCCGACTACCTACAAGACTTCCAGGATAAGTATGACGACGGCAAAGCCTTCGCCGAAATATCCAGCGACAGCGACAATGGTGGCGACGACGGCAAGTCCAGTTCATCCAGCAAAACAGGTGAAGGGATTTCTAGTGACAAAGGAAGTTCCTCGAGCAATGACGACAGCGAACTCAGCTCTTCCAGCAAAGGCGACGTCGAATCTTCCGACAGCACAGGCAGTTCTAGCTCCGCTACTAATGGCGAGGAAGCCCATTGTACCGGCACCGTAATTTACGATTACAAGAACCCGGGAAAACTTGGGCTTGATTTACAGTTCTTTACAAATGGAACTGCCACGAAGTTACCGGAAAATAAACAAGGCATTGAACTTACAAGCAATACTGTGAAAGATTTTGCAATATTCACTTTGAGCAAAAACGATCTTCACGACGTTTTTTCATGGGAAGGTCTTTGTATAGAATACTCGTCTAACGAAGATATACCACTTTACCTTGCCGATTCGCTAGAAAACATAGAGCAAATCAATCTACCTGCAAACGATCACTTCAAGGAAATCAGTTGGGCAGACACAACATCCAGAAAGATTTCCCTCAATGGTAGAGTATCCTTCAATAAGTTCGATGCTTTTTCATTCGAGAAAATCACTACCCAAAAAGTAGTAACCATCTCAAGAATTACAACCATCGCAAAGGTTGCCCCAGGCAGTTCCTCTTCTGTTGCAGAATCCAGCAGCAGTGCATTCAAGCCTTGCACAGGCACCGTGATTTATGACGCGGAAGAAGATTCGGTGTATAATAGATTTGGTCGAAAATTTATTACGTTTGTCCAAGAGTATGGCTATGGCTCAGATTTGAGCAAAACAAGTTCAGACGGAGTAACAGCACAACTTTCTGAAGGAAGCTCATTAATAATGCCTTTGGCAACATACCCAGATACCATGAATATTGAACCTTGGGGTGGATTCTGTGTTGAATACACTGGTTCAGGAGTTCTACATGCTAACGTCGTCGATGAGAGTAGCGGTAATAAATATATTTTGCTTTACAAAGAGATGCCTAATATAAATGGCGAGAAAAGTTCATTCACATGGTCATGGAATGAAAATGATGCTTTGATGGAGGAACAAAAGAACTCGGGCTTTTCAAACGGATTTTCAATAGAAAAAGTAAATT
>JAKSIF010000077.1 GCA_024398965.1 Fibrobacter sp.
TCCTGAAGAACAACATGGCCGCATTCGAACGCTGGCACATCCAGTGGAGCGACCGTACCGCAGCTCTCCTCGCCAAGAAGGGAGCTAAGGTTGAAGAAGTGAACCGCGCAGTGGTTATCGATTTCTTCGACGGCGTGGTTGGTGAAAAGATTGCTCGCCAGGGCGCCCTGACCGCCGCATGGGCAGACGACAAGACTTTCCTCGGCCAGGAAGGCTACGACGCAGCCAAGATGCAGTACACCGCCCTCTACCCCGTCGCCGAAACCAAGTACGAAGGCAAGGGCGTTCAAATTACTAAGACCCAGTCCAGCTACGTGACCCCGGGTGACGAACGTCTCTCCAGCCTGCCGGTAAACGCAACCGTATTCACCCTGGAAAACACCACCAAGGAAACACGCGAAATGACCATCGTCCAGGTTCAGGACAGCCTCTGCGGCTACTACGCTCGCAAGGACCGTCAGGGCGTGCAGGATTCCAGCTTTGTTCTGGTTCCCATGGCCAAGAACCCGAAGGCTGTAAGCTTCAGCATGGAAGCTGCCGACGGCCGCGAAGTCCGCGGTATTGAATTCTACAACGAAGAACAGCAGCCCGCTTCTGACTTTAACGGCTGCATGGGCATTTCCGTTGCATGGAACAAGAAGGACAACCTGAACGTTTCCGTGAAGCCCATGTTCTACCAGGACGACGCAGCAGCTACCGTGAAGGCTGCCCTCCAGAGCGGTCGCGTCAACAACATTTTCGTGAAGAACGTCTACAGCGGCCGCGAAACCATCGCCGGCGCCATCGCTGTGACCGTCGTTCTCAAGCCCAAGCAGAAGGTTTCCTTCCAGTTCAACATGGTTCTGGACTTCCCGGAAATCAAGCTTGTGAAGCTCACCAGCCAGAAGAAGTACACCGCCTTCTACCCCGAAGCTTATGGCCGCGTTGGCGCAATCCTGGACGAAGCTCTGGCAGCTGACAAGACCATGGACGCTCGCCTCAAGGCATTCGAAGCCCTGGTTCCCAAGGCCAAGGTTGCAAAGATCTACAAGGAAGCAAAGAAGCAGGTGGAATTCAAGAGCCTTGCTATCAATACCCTCAGCTTCCTGGCAGAAGCAACCGTATGGGACAAGGAAGACCGCTTCCTGGTTCGTGAATGCGCAGACTATCCGTTCTTCAACTCTCTGGACGTTTACTTCTACGGCAGCTTCAGCCTGCTGGCTTTGATGCCCCGCCTGGACGGTGTTGTGATGAAGCGTTTCGGTGACGCCATCCTCGCTATTAACGAAAACCGTCGCCGTCATCATGAATACGTGAACCTGCCCTTTGCTGATCTTCCAGATCCGAAGCTGGAAGGCCCCCGCGCTGTTCGCGGCGCCGTGATTCACGACCTGGGTAGCCCCTTCGATGCAGAACCGGATGCCTACGACTGGCACAATGTGAAGGAATGGAAGGATCTTGCTCCTAAGTACGTTTTGATGGTTCTCCGCCACTACGTGACCACCAAGAATCTCGATGTTCTGAAGGACTGCAAGGACGCTGTCTACGCCGCCATGGAATATCTTGAAAAGATGGTGAATGAAGGCGAAAACTTCCCGCTGACCCACGGTACCGACGACACCTTCGACAACCTGAGCTCTCACGGTATTTCCGTTTACTGCGGTTCTCTCTGGATTGCAGGTCTCCGCGCTGCAGCAAAGATTGCTGAACTCCTGGGCGACAATGATCAGGCTGCCAAGTGGAACGAAAAGTCTGTTGCCGCCAACAAGGAATTCGACGAAGCCTTGTGGGACGAAAATGAAGGTTACTACCACTTCTTCGTGACCCCCATGGAAATGAAGGACGTGAACGTTGAAAAGTACGCCGCCCTCCGTGAAGCCGTGAAGGAATCCATTGAACTTCCGGAATGCCCGAAGGCTGGTGTCGCCGCCATCAACGCTTGGCTTAACTCCGGCGAAATTCCGTCCGATGTTGAACTTTCCAAGTCTGAACTCCGCGGCCTGAAGAAGGCATGGATCACCGCCCAGTGCAAGGACGCTTTCACCGCTTCCTGGTCTGCAAAGGTTTCCAACGATTGCGACGACGTGTTCGTTGATACTCTGCTGGCAGACACTTACCTCCGCATGCTGGGCCTGAAGCCCATTTGCGACGCAACCAAGGCCAAGAAGAACTTGCTGAAGGTCTTCAACACCAACTACAAGGCAAACAGTCCGCTGATTGGTGCAGCAAACCTCGTTCACAAGGACGGTTCCCCGCTGGATGAATTCAACTTCCAGGCTCACGACGTTTGGATCGGTATTCAGTACAGCGTCATGACCGCTTGCATGATGCACGGTCTCGTGAAGGAAGCCGCTGACCTGGGCGATTCCATGACCCGTAACCTCTACGATGAAGCCAAGGTTCCCTTCGCTGCACCGGAAGGTTTCAACGGTTCTTGCCGCCTGCACGCCGCCGCTCTGGTATCTACCTTCGGCATCAGCCAGGCTGCCGCCGACAAGATGCACAAGGCATTGCTGGCCAAGGGCGCACTCCTTGCAGATAGCCGCATTAGCCCGAAGCTGCCCCGCAACGTGGCTGCATTCACCAAGGCTTACGGCGCTATCGCCAAGGACGCCAAGGTCGATGCAGAAAAGCTGTTCACTCTGATGCACAGCACTGCGCTGAAGTACACCGCTGGTAAGTACTTCCGTCCTGGCATGGTGTTCGCTTTGTTGTATAAGTAGTTTCGGTCCGTGAGGTAAGCTCGCACGAAAACAAGGCCGTTCCGGGTTGTTTTCTTTGCGACTTACCTTCACTCCCCTATACAATTACTTATACCACCCGTTTTTACGGATGTTCGCTCTTTTGTACAAGTAAGGCGAGTTTCGTCTAGGCTTCGGATGTAAGCTCACACGCAAAACGGTCCTCGCTTCGCTGCGGAATGTTTTGCTTAGTGACTTTCATCCTTCGCCTTTGGGACTGTACGCAATTACTTGTAGTTGAGCTATTTTTTCGGTAAAACATCTGGAAAAATCCAGATGTTTTTCTTTTACCGACTTACCTTGCTCCACTACGAACTTACTTATATCGTTCGCTATTGTGAAAAAACATCAAGAAGCGTCTGGTTACAGGCGCTTCTTTTTTGCTTAATGATTTTCTTGTAGAGGGAGTGCGCGTGTAGACGATTCACACTTAGCATTGCTTATGGCGCATAATACACGAAGTTTACGCCTTCGAATACAATCTTGTCAACTTCTATAAAGGAGCCATCTTGAATAAAGAAACTCAGAAGAGCAATTTCCTTGGAAACTTCATTCCATTCCAACTGGTTGGCCGAGGGCTTCAAGATTTCATCGCCAGGCTTCAATTCAATTTCAGTCCACTTTTCCGCAGCAGGCAAATTCCACATGGCCTTATTATAGGCACCGCCATCCGTAGCAACCGCGTTTTCCAAACCTAAATTCAGATTTCCATTGCTGCGATATGTCACACGAATTGCAGTAAGCCCGCTCATATCAAAAGCCAACGAATCAGTCCCCAGATGGGTACCAAGAATCACCATTCCGGAATCGCCAATGTCGTATTGTGCAGAAAGGAAGTAGCCATGATCAGCAGAGGAATCCTGCACTGCATCAAAACTCCTACCATCTTCAGGACGGGTCCATTTGCAATCGCCCATGGAAGAAAAATACCAACCGTGATTCGGATAGTACTTGGCCAAATTATTGAGACTATCTCCGTCTTCAAAATCTTCGAATGTGAAAATTCCCGCACTATCCAATTGAACGGTATCCGGCTCCGAAATTGCAGAAGTCAAAACCGTATCCAGAGTTACACCTGCATCAAGACTCATTTCGACAATTGCAGAGTCCCCAAGCAGCAAATCAAACTTTCCTGCAGGAACGTGGGCGAAAACAAATGCGCCGTCTCGCCACAAAGCCATATACGGAGTTTCCGCCAACACCATCTGGAGAGAGGCAGCCTCAGCACTGTCCATACGAACAACAACAGATGCAGACGGTTCCAGCACAAGTTCTTTTTGCGTAGAATCAAAGTTATTCCAAACCATGAGGGCGGAATCACTGCCTGCTATCCCTTCTAGATAACACTCTTCGACGGGGACTTTCACGTATGCGACTCCGGAGTCATCCGTCGTTGCTGATTCCAGTTTGTTCAAAGTTTCCTTGGAATAAAGGTTCACACGGGCATGGGCCAAGGGTTTCTGCCGCGCGTCAGCCACATGCAAGGCAATACCATTAGTCGTTTCACTAGTGGCGCCAGACATATCTGATCCAGAGCCTGAGCAGGCCCAAATCAGCAAGGTCGATATTAATGCCGTTAGCAGTCGTTTCATGACCGAACCTTTTTCATCATGGGGAACATCTGAAAATTTAATTGATAAACACTATCGCATTGTTCAGCCGGCATGGAATTCACCACGTTCACGATGGATTTACGAGCATCCGCCAAAATTCCACGGATTTTTTCAATTTGCGAGGAATCCAACGCCATAGTCAAGGTGCTAATGTCGCGATTTTCCTTGGGAATATTTTCAATAGACTGCCGACCCAATTCCGTCACGGTTTTCTGATATTCACTGATAGACGCGCTGAGCCAGTGATCCTGCGTGCGAACGTGAGCATCCGAAGGAACAATACGACCTTGTTCGTTTCTTTTTGCAAGTTCCAACTGAAGGAGAGCTTCCACCGACGTCACAATTTGCGCTGCAGTAAGCTTTGGAATGCAGGAATTTCCTAGCGACACAGCATCCTGTTCGCCTCTATATTCATAAACATCCAAAGCAGAACGTACCATCGGATAATACCACTGCTGGAAATAGCGGTAGCGTGCCTCATCCAGCATACGGCAACGGGATGGACGCATTTTCTGTAAGGTTTCAAAATGCTTTCGGATTGCATCAGGTGTCTTAGCTTTTCCATAAGCAACCATCTCCCGGAAATACTCCGATTTGCCATCCTTGAAATTAAAGAATGCAACAAACGTATTTACAGAAGTATCAGACAAGTGGCGTTTCGATCGCAAAATTTTCACGAGAAGGCTTGCATCTATGTCCACAGCTGTTGCAAAAACTCGATAGCTAAAAGTCGGATCAAGAGATTTTTCCAAGTCATAGAAATCCCGCAAAAAAAGCCGGTAATCCAGATAATCATAGATGTTGATTTTATTTCTGGCAAACATATATAGCCTCTACAATATGGATTTCTCTCATAAACATCTACTTTATAACATCCATAAATATAACAAATTTTTACAAAAACGTTGACATTTTTGTCCACACCTTTGTGAGTTTTTTCACCATAGAAGAGCCACACCAATCTATTTTCTAGACAACAAGGAGTGATTATGAATATCGGAAAACTTTTACTCATTTTGGGTGCCACAATTGCCACAGCATCCTTTGCAGCGAAATACGAAGCGGAAGCAGGGACCTTGACCAATGACGCCAAGAAAGTCAGTGACGGCGGGGCTTCCGGCGGAGCCTATGTGGACATGCAATCTGGCAATTTATCCATCAACAATGTCAATGCAGAAAAGACCGGCAAGTACTCTTTAAAGGTTCGTTACAAGGTGGGCGATTACAAGGAAAACCTCCTCAAGGTAAATGGCGCCTCCGCAGGAACTTTGGCTTTCGAAGCCTCCAACAACTGGACAGATTTGTCCACAGTGGTTACACTCAATGCAGGTAACAACACCATCCTCATTGAAAAATACTGGGGATGGGTCAGCGTGGACTACATCGAAGTAAACCCCTACGTATCCGAACCGTTCAAAATCAGTTCAAACCTAGTAACACCCAACGCCACTGAATCCGCCCAGAAGCTTTACACTTTCCTGGTCAACAACTTCGGCAAGAAAACCATTAGCGGTGTAATGACCGGCGACATGGGCAGCTACTCCATGGGCGCAGATTTCAAGACTCACGACGACGTAAAGGAAATTTACAGCAAAGGCGGCAAATATCCTGCGCTTGTCGGCGTAGACTTTCTCTTCGCAAGCGGCCCTAACGCAAACAGTTCTTGGAACCAGGAATACACCAACAAGGCTCTTTCTCTCGCAAGAAACCTCTGGAAACAGGGTGGCATACCCAACTTCACTTGGCATTGGAAAGACCCACTGGACAAGCAGGACGCCTTCTACATCAAGGGTGCAACCGACGGCACCTACACCGACTTCGACTTCGCAACAGCCTTTAAATCCGGCACCACCGAATGGAACACAGAAAGCGCCGCCTACAAGGGCATCATCGCTGATGTAGACCATATCGCCGATTATTTCCTGGATCTTCAAAAAGACGGTATTGCAGGCATCTTCCGTCCGTTGCACGAAGCAGGCGGCAAATGGTTCTGGTGGAGCATCAATTCCGGAAAACAGTTCGCAGCCCTCTACCGTCTGGTATTCGACCGCATGGTGAAAGTCAAGGGCGTAAAAAACATGATCTGGGTTTACAATCCCATCTCCCCCGCTGTTTATGACTGGGATCCGGGTGCAGACTATTATGACGTTATCGCCATCGACATATACAACAGCGCAAACGATCATTCCAGTTGCTCCAGTGACTTTGACAAGTTCAAGAGTGCTTCCAAGTCATCCAAGATTATCGCCCTTACGGAAAACGGACCCATTCCCGACATCAACAACATGGTGAAGGAAGAAGCCATGTGGAGCTGGTGGATGCCCTGGTACAGCACCTGGGGAAGCACCTTCTCCTCCCAGACATCCAATGCCATGTGGAAAAGCAATCTGAACGACGAACGAGTGATTACTTTGGAAGATATGCCCGGCTGGGGAACTTACGCACCTTCCACAGAGGAACCCACTTCAATCCTTATGAAGTACAGTTCCCTGAACGGAGTGGAAACGAATGTACAGATATTTGATCTTAAGGGAAAGTACCTTGGCAATGAAGAGGCAAAGCAGAACCTGCCCAAGGGAAGGTACATCATCAAGTCCGAAATAAACAACCGTAAAACGAGTCGAATCCTTATAAGGGACTAAGTCTCCAGATTCTTTCAAAAAATAATCTTCTCTCCTAAATCCCCAAAAAAAGCCCCGCGTCTTTGCGGAGCTTTTTCAAATTTTATTCAATGGTGAAGTAGGTATCGTAATAGATGAAGGGGCGCTTCTTTTTCTTCTTGAACTTGCCCTTTCCACCGCCTTCCAATTCAGAAAGAGCATCCTGGAGGCTTCCCATTTCAACCTTGTTGGGGTCGTCCTGTTCCTCGTCAGGTTCCTTTACCTTGAAGTAAGGAATGACCATGTCGAAGTCTTCCTTGTCGGCATCCTTTTCGAAATTGAAGGAGTATTCAGTTTCGGTGTTGCCGTCCTTGACGCGCTTGCTGGAGATGCTGACGCTCATAAGGCGAGCTTCTAGGGACACCGCGTCAAACTGGACATTCATATCCAGGGCGTATTCTTCCAAGGGAAGAGTGGTCTTGGAAAAGCAGAAGTCACCAACACTGTTAAACACGCCATCAAGTTCCACGCCATACTTAATGAGATCGCGAAGCATGGTATGAGTTGCGCCATATTCCATGGCCTTAAGGGTGAACTTGGACTTCACCATGAGCTGCTGCAGCTTCAGGGAGTACTTGTCTAGGCGGGAAGCCAGGTTCATTTGCATCTTGAATTTTTCAGCCATATTCGTTCCTTATTTTTCGAGGGCAAATATAGCTTACTTCGAAAGGCACTGAGCGGCCTTCAGTGTCATGTCAAGCTCGATTTTCTTGGGTTCCTCAAAGGAGGTCTTGATTAACGACTTGACGTTATAATCCTTCTTGATGGACTTGAGAACGCATTCACAGGTAGCCTTCTTTACGTCTCCAGACTTCATGCATTCCTTGATGAAGGCGTTATCCATTTCGGCGGGAAACTGCTTTGGAAGGCAGGGTTCCACGAGGGTAAAGCCCCACTTGTCAAAATTGGCAAGTTCCCCATCCCCACTTTCCATAAGCATCTTGGTTAGCAAGGTGTTGTCCTTGATCAAGCGGTCATAGGCGCACTTACAGGTCTTATCCGCCTGGTTGGCGCCAAGCCATTCCATAGATTCCACAGTGCAGGACTGCACGAAATTGTCCTTGAGCATGGGGCTTTGAAGCATAGCCATCAAGATCATCATTTCTTCGGCGGAAACTTCATAGCCTGCGATATTGAGCCCTCCCTGGGAGCCTTTATCCTGAGGGGAATTCTTGGAGCCTCCATCATAAGCGGCACCGCATTCCGTTGTGGCATTGACGATGAAGTTGACATAGTCCGGGTCCTCGATGCCAATGGATAGCTGGCGTTCCAAATCCTTGAACTTGTTTTCGTCGTACTTGGCCGACAGTTTCTGAAGGACGCATTCGCAAATGGGAGCCTCGACGTTTTCCTGGCAGCCCTTCAGGAATTCCCTGCGGGTAGGTTCAGAATAGCTTTTACCTGCGGTCTTTGCCACCACCGCGGCGGCACCACTTGCGGCGTAACTTGTTGATGCTAAAAGAGTTACAAAAAGAGCGACTGCTGTCTTAAAATTTTTCATGATGTTAATATACAAAAGCCGTACTCCCCCGCCAAAAACAAAGCATTTATAACACTAAACAAAAGCCCTTCCTTTTACTAAATTATGGCTACTATGAGCTTAAAATTCGAAACCCCGATTACTGAAGTCCCGCTGTTCCACCAGG
>JAKSIF010000078.1 GCA_024398965.1 Fibrobacter sp.
ACTGGTATCGCAATCCGCGATTTAACGTACCCAACCTCTGCGGTGACTCTTTTACGGTAGACTGCTGGGCTGGTTTTCAGGAACTGCCAGCGTTCAACTTGCGGAATCCCGATGTGGAGCGGGAGCTGATTCATTGCGCGGAATACTGGATGGATGAATTCGGCATCGACGGAATTCGCATTGACGCCGCGGAGGATATGGATTTAGATTTTCTGCGACATCTTGCAACTGCATGCCACCAGAAACGTCCCGATTTCTGGATGATGGGAGAAGTGGTTTTCGGAGATCCTAGGCGGTGGCTTGAGGCGGGCCTGAATTCCGTGACCAACTACCAAACTTATAAATCCTGCTGGAGTTCCCTGAATGACGGGAACATGTTCGAACTGGCCTACAACTTGAATCAATTTTTTGATGACAAGAGCGGAACCTGCAAGGGCGCAAGACTCCAGCTTTTTAACGAGAATCATGACACCAACCGCATTTACAGCCAGCTGAAAAATAAGCAGGACAATTTCGTTCAGCATCTGCTGTTCTACACATTGCCAGGTGTCCCCACAATATATTACGGCGAAGAATTCGGTTTGAATGCAACGAAGGGCGGTTGCGACGATTGGAATTTGCGTCCGTCTTTGGACCTTGCAAAATTCGCAAACCAAACTCCCGCAGGCCAAGAAAATCTTCTTTCAGAAATACGCCATCTTGCTAGCGTTCGCCAAGATTGCGACGCCTTGCGCGAAGGCGGGTTCCAGCAGGAATTTGTACACTCCCAGCAATTTGCATTTTGGCGAACTCACCAAAATGGTGACGCCCTTGTCCTTATAAATCAACAGGACGCTCCTGTACAATTTGAAATTGATTTGCGCAAGCACCTCGCACACACGCAACAAGTGAGTCCCTTAAAAAATCTGCGAGACCTTCTTTCCAACGATTACATCAAAATCAACAACAGCAAAATCACTGTCTTAATCCCGCCTAAGTGGGGCCGCATCCTTGTACCCAGCGGTATATAAAGTATATTTACATCATGAGCACCAAGGAAGTTTTATTACAGCAGGCATTGATTCTCTTCCGTAAGGAAGGCTACGACGCTACCGGCGTGCAGAAAGTCGCCGACGCTGCAGGCGTAGGCAAGCCTACGCTGTACCATTACTTCGGAAACAAGCGGGGCCTTTTAAACGCCCTGCTCACCGCCCATCTGGAAAACTTCTGGAAGGACTTTGAAACCGCCGCGACCTACAATCACGACATTGTCAAAACTTTGGAGCAAGTCGCCCGTGCCTACTTTGAATTCGCCAAGAAGAATCAGGAATTCTACGGCTGGTTCATGAGCATGGCCAACACACCAACCGAAGGTGACATCCACGACGAAGTTCGCCCCCTCTGCGAAAGACAGTGGACCACGCTGTCAAAACTTTTCCTTGCCGCAAGCAAGGACCACGGCAACATGAAAGGCCGCCACGAACGCTACGCCTACACATTCCTGGGCATCATCAACGCCAGCATCCAGGCCTATTTCACGGGCCTCATAAAGCTAAATGACAGGGACGTTTACGATACCTGCCATCAATTTATGCACGGAATTTTCTCGTAACCTTGCTACTCTCCCTAAAAATTCATATTTTTCCGTTGAATCAAGGAGTCAATATGAAGAAAGGTTTTTCCCTAATAGAACTTATGGTGGTCATAGTCATCATGGGAATTCTTGCCGCCGTGGGAGTGCCAAAGCTGACAAGCCAAATCGAAAATGCAAAGATTGCTGCTGACACGCAAGTACTAAATGCACTGCATAAAGCAATCGCGTTAGCATCCGTAGAAGATAATTTTCACGCTCTTTTTACCGGAACAGAAGGCAAAGCCAATACAAAAGTCATGAGAGTTAGAGTCTCCTGGTCCGTCGCAAACCAGAACAGCGCAGGGAACGAATTCCAGAAACTAATCATCACCGAGCTCAAGGCTAACGCCGGTAAAGAATTTATTGAACTCACTTCTGAAAAAACATCCTCCGGCGGAAATGTCGCTGCAATTTACAAAAGCACCTTAATAAAGAAAAAGAAGCTGGACATCATGATTCTCATTATGGACCATGACAACCATTTCAAGATTTGCGCGCTTGCCACAGATTCCGGCGGTAAAGCCAACCCCGTGTATGTATATACCTATCGAGGTAAGCCCGTTGCCGTTGGCGACGTCCCCGGCGAAAAGGATTCCTGGAATGGGGTGACGTTCAAATACATCCCTCTAGAAGACTAAGTTCCATCACAAAATACTTTATACAAAAAGGCGTCCTGAGAAAACTCAAGACGCCCTTTATTTTACACCAAACAAATTACCTTATTCATCCTTCACACAACGAATATAGCGACGGCGCATCTTGGGGAAGTCATTACGATCAATCTGGGTCGGTTGAATGTAACGCGTATAGACATTGGTTGCTGTGGTATCGACGCTTTCTGTAGCACTCCAAACGTGCAAGCTTTCACCAAAATTTTTCCATCCCTCGTTACTATTATTTTCAAGAGAGTACTGGTACTTTCCGCCAGGAATAGCAGAAAAACCATAGTCATCTGTCATAGGATAATTGTCATATCCTTTCCATGCCCCATTAGGATCACAGAGACTTTGGCCGGCGGTAGCAATGCCATTACTTGCGTCAACAAAGTCAAATAGCGTTTGCCACTCATCATCAGAAGGAATATGCCAGCCCTTGGGGCAGATGCCTCGATTGTAGCTCGTATCGCTAATGACACCGTCCTTCAGCGCAGATTGCGTCTGATACTTCTCATCAATCCCCATTGCCGTTGCCCATGTATACAAACGGCCATAGGTTTCACAGTTTTCAGGTTCATCGTTAAAGCACCAACTTGAGTCAATTCCAGTTGTTGTGCGAAGGTTTTCAGCCATCCACAACTGCGTCCCAATGCCCACCGTTTTGTATGAGTATCCGTCATACTCTACAGTACTTTCAAAGCGGTGAATTTCTATGGAGGAGTCAGATTCCGGATTCTTCGCACTGGAGCTCGACAAATCCGAGTCAGAATCTTCATGAGTACTGCTAGAAGATTTTAGACGAGATGCCTCCACTTCACTATCCACCACCCATTTCCAGGTGTGTGAGGTGTCCTGAATGCAAACCATTGTGCTGTAGCCGTATTCAAGAATGGCATTTTCGTTGCCCTCGTCGCAGCCTTGCTCAAAATACGCCTCGTTCTTGCTAGCTTCGGTCCAAGAACTGTCCCCTCGGCAAACAAATGTAGTGTCCTTTGCATGAATCACAGAATAAAGGACCTGATTATTACAAACATCCACCAGAACGCCACCAAGGCAGTCCTGTTCATTGGCATCGTATTCCGCACCTTTGCAAAGCCCAATGTTAATCTCTTCGGAGTCGGTAGAAGAGCAACCCCATAAAGAACAAAGGACCGCTGTCGGCAAAATAGTCCTAACTAGCAATTTTTTCATAAGAACTCCTTACTAGGCCTTAGTAATAGCGCATTTCATAAAAGAAATTTTACAATCATCAATGACTTTTTTCAACCTAAAAAACCAAAATCCATATTACAGCATGGAACATCCTTGTTTTATGTGAATTTTACTACGATTCCATCTTTTCTTCTATCCCTTTCATTTGTACATTTGAATTATGATTAAATCCATTCTCGCCGGACTTATGATCAGTGTTGGTTGCGTAAGCTTCCTCTCTGTCGAAAACAAGATTGCAGGAACATTCCTGTTCTCACTAGGGCTTTACACCATCATCATCCTAAAGTTCGACCTGTTTACCGGCAAGGTGGGTTATCTTTCCACCAACAGGACCCTCGCCTATCTAAAGTACCTGGGCCAAGTCTGGCTCGGAAACCTGATCGGTTGTGTTCTTGGTGCCGCCGCCATTGCCGCCACCAGGCTTACCATCAGCACCTCCACACTGGTCGGCGTCAAATATGCGGATAATCTGCCCAGCCTTCTGGTCCTCGGCATCTTCTGCGGCATGCTCATGTTCATCGGTGTCGAAGGCTACAAGCGCACCACCAACCCGCTGATTGTGGTATTGCCTGTCATGGGATTTATCCTGTGCGGATTTGAACACTGCGTTGCCGACATGTTCTACTTCGCCTTTAACTTCTTTAAGAGCGGCGTTACCTTGGCTGGCATTGGCGATACCCTGTTAAGACTGGTGTTCATCACCATAGGCAACTTGATTGGCGGATGTCTACTTTGCTTCGCCAGCATCAACATCCAAAAAGACGCATAACGAAAACTTTTTAATATTAAATAGAATAATCATTTTTTATTATATTTTTTTCAGTCTTGTTATTTGTAGTTTAATATCATTATGGTAAAGGTTAGGAACAGTCTGCTGACAGTGTTTTTAGGCGCGGTATTTGCGCTGTTTGTCGGAGTTTATTCCAACCTTTCCCCCGACTATACCGAACTTCGTCAATATGCCGAGATCGGCTATCAGTCAACTAGTTCAGACACAGAAGTCCCTACTGAACAGGCCCTATACAATCTAGACAACCGCATTCATGCCGCATTGCTAGATTCCCGCAAGCCCCTTCAGCACCAGTCTTTCCGTCCTCAAAAAACAGTCCATTCCCACGGATATTTCTACCGTGACGGGCTGTTTACAGAATGGAATCACAACCACGTCAAAAGGGTTCACGCCCTTAACAACAAGGCCGTCGGCTACCCAGCCCCCTTTGCCTATGGCGCTTCCAAGGATTACTACGTGTACACCTTGGAACGCATTCTCTGTTAACCAGAATCTTCTCGCCAAACAATCATTCCGCCAAAAACAGGTGAACACCCGCCCTCCATTCATTGGGCGTGTTTTGGGCATACACAAAATTTTAACAAAGAGAAGAAAATGGAAAACATTAGAAGAATGGAATTGGCAAGCGTCCTTTCCAAGAATCCCAGCATCATGACCGAAAAAAGATTTCTCGGATTCAAGACTTGTTTCACCTATCGGCCCACCCACTCTCCCCTTGTAGGTATCTACCTGGAATACGATCCTATCAATGGACACAGGGTTAGACAACTGGTGGCTTCGGCTCCCGACGAGGTGGACGAACTGATCCAAAAGGAGGGCATGCCTCATCCATCGTGCAACGGCAACATCCGTCTGTGCCTATGCTACTCAAGGGACCATCACTTTGCGGCTATGCAACTTTCCCAGTATGCAAATTTCGACTATCATCCCATAGACGAAATCCGGGTTGCAGAAGGTGAGGAGGCAGAAAAGCTACTCTATCCCTTCGTCAGGTAACCGCCCTATAATACATCGCAAGCCCACTCTTCGGAGTGGGCTTTTCTTTGTAGGATTAAAAGGGAAATACTATTTTTTGAGACATGAAAGTCCAGGATCGTTTTCTAAAGTACGTTAGCTTTACAACCACCAGCGACGAGAATTGCGAAAGCTGCCCCAGTACCAAGCAGCAGTTCGAATTGGGCAAGTACCTTGCACAGGAACTAATTGATATTGGCCTTCAGCAAGTAAAAATCGACGAACACTGCTATGTGTACGGTTTGTTGCCCGCTACCGCTGGCCACGAAGATGACGACGCCATCGCCTTCATCAGCCACATGGACACTTCGCCAGACTTTTCCGGCGTAAATCCGAAACCGCAGATTATTGAAAATTATGACGGCGGCGATGTGGAACTTTTGGGCGCCGGCCGCGACGAACAGGGCCATGCAAAAATGGTGCTGAAGGTTACCGATTTCCCCACGCTGAAAACCTTGAAGGGCCGCACCCTCATTACCACCGACGGCACCACATTGCTGGGCGCCGACGACAAGGCAGGCATTGCAGAAATCGTTACCGCCATGGAAGAGTTGGCAGCAACCGACCGACACGCCGAAAGCCGCGGCTACGAGAATCTTTCTGGCCATGGCGACATCTGGGTTTGCTTTACGCCCGACGAAGAAATCGGCCGCGGCGCAGACCTTGTGGACCTGAACTACATGAAGGCAAAGTACGCCTACACTGTGGACGGCGGCTACGAAGGTGACATCGCCTATGAGAACTTCAACGCCTGCAGCGCCAAGTTCATTGTCCGCGGCAAGAGCGTGCACCCCGGCGAAGCCAAGGGCATCATGAAAAACGCAAGCCTTATGGCTGCAGAAATCGCCATGGCACTCCCCGCCGACGAAACTCCCGCCATGACCGAGGGCCACCAGGGATTCTATCACCTGACAGACATGCAAGGCGACGTTAGCGAGGCGACCCTCTGCTACATCGTCCGCGACCACGACCAGAAAAAATTTGAGGAACGTCAGGAATTCTTGCGCCAGATTGCTGCGAAGTACAATTCAAAATTCGGCGGCACCGCTTTTGCAGACGATAGTGCGGACAAGAACCTCATAGAAAATTCTGGTGTGAGCCGTGCCGGCGGCAGCGCCGTAGAACTTCAGCTCAAGCATTCCTACAGCAACATGCTGCAAGTTATTGAAAAATGCCCCGAAGTTCTGGAGCGCGCCCGCAAGGCCATCGAAGATGTTGGCGATGAACTGGCCCGCACAAAACCCGAAATCTTCGGCAAGGCGGAAAACTGCCTGCAACCGGTCAGCGAACCAGTCCGCGGCGGCACCGACGGCGCCAAGCTCAGCTTCATGGGGCTACCCTGCCCGAACCTGGGTACCGGCGGCTACGGCTATCATGGCCCCTTCGAACACGTAACCGTCGAAGCCATGGAAGCCGTGGTAAAGATCATCAAGAAGATTGCCTGCGGGTAGGACGATTCTTCAGTTATCGACAAATTAGTCCTATTAACAGATCATTTTTATCTGTGTTTTTGACAAAACCCTAGTATGAATACAAGTATTTACAAGGATTCATACTAGGGTTTGCGCCTTTTGACACAAATCTTCAACGAAATCGTAGTACGAATAATGGCTGTCACCCAAATTCGTACTACAAATATCGTTATTTTGTTTGTAATCTTGCTAAAATCCTAGTACGATTACCAATGTTTACAAGGATTCATACTAGGATCGTGCATTTTGAACACAAGTTCTGCGCTATTTTAGAACAGTTGTCCTGGCAATACCTTCTTTTCCTTGGGCGGGAATTGCTTGTCGAATTCATCAACGTCCTTATCGTCAACGAAATAGGGCGCAGGGTCCCGATAGGTTCCGCGGACGCCGTCCAGAAAGCCAGGCGTCAATTCCCGAATCAGGAAGTAGGGCGCGTCGCCATCGGGATCGTCGGCGTAACGGATTCCTTTGGAGGTGGCCGTCACGAAACCGCACTTGCCGTAGAACTGGATGTTACCGCACATGGCGATACATCCGGCGCCCATCTGGCGGGCACGTTCCAGGGCGTAGTCCAGCAGCATCTTGCCAAGGCCCTTGCGTTGCATGTCGGGGCGAACGCTGATAGGCCCGAAGGTCATCATGCGAAGGCGGCGCTGGTCCTGCTCACACCCCTCGCGCGACTCTTCGCCAGCGGTCAGCGCGGAACCTGTCTGCGACTCATCCGGGTCCACCAGAATTTCGCTCCAGGCAAACATCACATGGGCGAGGATTTCGCCTTTACTCTCCAGCACAAGGGAGAGCTCCGGAATGAAATCTGGATGATTCCTGTAGCAGTGCAGCACGTAATGCTCGGAACATCCGGGACGGTAAACGTTCCAGAAAGCCTCGCGGGTTAAATTTTCTACAGCGTAAAAATCGGCAGGCTGTTCCTGTCGGATTGTGCATTCAGAATTTTTAGACATTGTTTATTTCCTTTTTTTGTTTATTACCAACGGGTGTTTCCCGCATACAAAACAAATCCCTGGATCCTTCGACTTCGCACTAAGTGCTCCGCTCAGGATGACACAGGGGGGTTAAACAATGTCCCAGTTTTGAGTTCGGCCAAAGCCGAAATTATGGATTAAGAACATCCAACTCCGAAATAAAGGTTCTCCTATAATATAGCACAAAAAATTGTATATTGGACAAAGAAATTTTAAATTCTCGCCATTCGCGGGATATGGAACAACCTAAACAAAGCGAGTCATTTATGCAGACTAAGGAATTCAGAACCAGCGGCACCTGCGCCCAGCTCATCACCTTCGACTACGAAGACGGCAAGATGTACAGCCTCAAGTTCCTGGGCGGCTGCAATGGCAACCTGAAGGCCATCGGCAAGCTTTGCGAAGGCAAGGACATGAAGGAAATCGCCGACATCCTGGAAGGCAACACCTGCAACGGCAAGTCCACCTCCTGTGCAGACCAGTTGGCAAAGGCACTTCGCGAAGTTATCTAGTCAACACATCCTATTTTTAATATATTAAAACTCAGAAAATTCCCATTTTTCAAGGAGACATTATGGCAAACAAGTACGCTGGTACCCAGACCGAAAAGAACCTCGAAGCCGCATTCGCAGGCGAATCCCAGGCCCGTAACAAGTACACCTACTTTGCATCCAAGG
>JAKSIF010000079.1 GCA_024398965.1 Fibrobacter sp.
GCGCCGCAGTGGGGGCAAGTATTCATGGAAATTTCTCGGTTTATTCTTTGATATAACAGGCTTCTTCTACGGCACTGTCACATGCTATTGAACCTAAGATTGAATCTTCTACATTTTTCATGCATTCTTTATATGTGTTTTTTTCGCATTCTGGGTCAAATGTTTTACCTGCTTCTGTGGAGGAATTTGAGTCGCAGCCTCCACAAAAACATGCTGTGAAAACAAGTGCAATTGAAGCGATGTATTTTGAGCGTGTCACATTTTCAATATACAAAAAAGACCTGCCTTGTGGGGCAGGTCCTTTTCATGCTTGTTAGAAAGTGGCGAGCGGAGCTCGCAATCTATTAAAGCTTGTCGTTAGAACCAAGAACGTCAACGATCTTGTGTTCGTACATCTTCTGCATGTTTTCGCGAGCCGGCTTCAGGTACTGACGCGGGTCGAAGTGATCCGGGTGTTCGTTGAAGTACTTACGGACTGCAGCAGTCATAGCGAGACGGCTGTCGGAGTCGATGTTGATCTTGCAAACAGCAGACTTGGAAGCCTTGCGGAGCTGTTCTTCCGGAATACCAACTGCATCGGGGAGCTTACCGCCGTTTTCGTTGATGGTCTTAACTTCGTCCTGAGGAACGGAAGAAGAACCGTGGAGAACGATGGGGAAGCCCGGGAGTTCCTTTTCGATGGCTTCGAGAACGTCGAATGCCAGGGGAGGCGGAACCAGGATGCCGTCAGCGTTGCGAGTGCACTGTTCCGGCTTGAACTTGTAAGCACCGTGAGAAGTACCGATGGAGATAGCGAGGGAGTCGCAACCAGTACGGGTAGCGAAGTCAACAACTTCTTCCGGCTTGGTGTAGTGAGAAACTTCGGAAGCAACTTCGTCTTCAACACCGGCGAGAACACCGAGTTCAGCTTCAACGGTAACGTCGTGAGCGTGAGCGTATTCAACAACCTTCTTGGTGAGGGCGATGTTTTCTTCGTACGGGAGGGGAGAACCGTCGATCATAACGGAAGAGAAGCCGTTGTCGATGCAGTCCTTGCACAGTTCGAAAGAGTCACCGTGGTCGAGGTGGAGAACGATCTGCGGATTGGCGCAGCCCAGTTCCTTAGCGTATTCAACAGCACCCTGAGCCATGTAGCGGAGGATAGTGCCGTTAGCATAGTTACGAGCGCCCTTAGAAACCTGCATGATCACCGGAGACTTCTGCTTAACGGAAGCCTGAACGATAGCCTGCATCTGTTCCATGGTGTTGAAGTTGAAAGCCGGGATAGCGTAGCCACCAGCAACAGCCTTCTTGAACATTTCCTTGGTGTTAACCAAGCCGAGTTCCTTATAAGAAACTGCCATTGTTTTACCTCTTGTTTTGTTTTTGGCGACTTGCGCCGCCGGTTTAAGATTTACGAGCCTTAATTTAGAAAATCTGTGGGATTTTGTGAATGCCGGCTCTTAAAATATGTGATTTAGGTCTATTTTGCAGGTTGATCCGCCCCTGGCTGTTGAGCCTTGGGTGCGGGTTACTGTTCTGCCTGCTGCTGAAGGGCCTTATCCTGGATCACAAGGTCCACACGGCGGTTCTTCTGGCGGCCTTCCTTGGTGGAGTTGTCGGCAATAGGCATAGACATGCCGAGACCCTTGGCGGTGAGGCGGCCTGCATCGATGCCCTGTTCCACCAGGAAGTTCATAACATTGTCGGCTCTCTGCTGGGAAAGCTTCATGTTATGGTCTTCGGAACCGGTGTTGTCGGTGTTGCCTTCGATGGAGACGTTGAACTGCTGGTAGACGGAGAGGATGCCTGCGACCTTAGCAAGGCTGGTCTTAAGATCGGCCTTGAGGGTGGCCTTGTTGACGTCGAACAGGATGTCGGACATGGACAGGATGATGCCGCGGGCGTCCTTGGACACCTGGATCAGCTTGGACTGAAGTTCGTTCAGCTTGTTCATGGCTTCCTGCTGGCGGGCTTCGGCCTTGGCGCGTTCTTCGGCAAGGGCGGCCTGTTCTTCGGCCAGTTTCTTCTGGAGCTCGGCTTCACGTTCGCCGGCGGCCTTGAGTGCAGCCTGCTGGGCTGCGGCCTCGGCCTGGAACTTTTCCTGGTTCTGCTGGAGTTCAGCCTGGAGACGTGCCTCCTGTTCCTTCATGGCTTCGCTGGTCTGGGCGAGGCGGGCCTTTTCGGCCTCAAGGTCGGCGGCGAGGTCGGACATCTTGCCGCTACGGACAGAGGCGATCTGTTCCTGGATGGCTTCGATGGAACGGCCGGTGGCGATTCGCTTTTCCCAGTTCTCGGCGATGTGATTGTGAAGGGTCTGGGTTTCTGCCTGGACCATCACGATCTTGTTATACATTTCGCAGTTGATGGAAAGTTCCTTGAGAATTTCGCTCTTGGGATCGTCGGCCTGGATAACTTCCATCTTTTTCAGGGTACCGTAGGCTTCAGAAAGAGTGGTCTTGGCTGCCAGGGCGTTGGAGGGGAGGTTTGCCTTGGCGTTGTCGAGCTTTTCCTTACAGGAGGCGATGGGATCCTTGGGGGCTTCTGCAGGAGCGGAGGCTGCCTCGGCTGCAAAACCGAAGCTGGTGGCGAGTGCCAGAGAGGCGAGAAGAGTCTTCTTATCCATTACTTGGCTCCTTCCTTTGCAGAGGTTTCCTTATCCAGAATGCTCTGGTACAAAAGCTTGCGTTCTACGTCGTTGCGCAGTTCCTTTTCTACACGTTCGTCGTCCTTCTTTACGGCGTCACGTTCGGCAGTGGCGAGAGCCAGGCGGTATTCCAGGTTGCTTTGTTCAGCCATGGCGATGGCTTCGTCTTCCTTGCCCTGGTCCATGAATGCCTTGGCAGAAGCCAGCTTGGCGTTGGCATTTAAAGTCTGGGCAGGTTCGATCTTGGCCTCTTCGGTGTATGCCTTGGCAGCTTCTGCCTGGCCAATGGATCTATCGACTGCTGTATTGTGACCCGCGCAGCTGCACAGGGCGGCTAGTGCGAATCCGAGAGTGAGGAATTTGAACTTCATGTTTTCTCCTTTCAGATAATTCCTTTGGAAAAATACAAAACAAAAGCTGCTTACAAGTACTGGATAAAACTTTTTTACTTGATGGAACGGAAATGATAAAATAGATTTACCTTTGTATGGAAGGGAGTTTATATGAAAGGATTTGGGTGCAAACTGAATTGTCTAAAGTGGGCGTTGACCCTGGGATTGAGTGCCCTTTCGGTTTCAGGATTTGCCAAGGTTGATTACCACTTGAACAAGGTGGAAAATCCTAACGAAGACGAACTGGATGCGTATCAGCGCATTACGGTTGCCATGGATTCTGCGGTGTACATGTACAATAAGTACACCCACCTAAGCAAGCACATTGAAGTCTACTACAATACTGGCGTGCAGACCGCCGACGGTAACTACAACGGTACCATGCGATTTGGTACCGGCCGATCTTACATGAAGGTTCATACGGCCATGCACGAGATGGCTCACATCATGGGCATGGGCACCACGACCGAGTACAGGAACATGATGGACGGCGGTGTGTTCAAGGGCGAATATACCCAGGCAAGGCTTAAGGAAATTACCGGCGACCCAAAGGCGGAACTTCACGGCGATTCCCAGCATTTCTGGCCCTACGGCTTGAATTACGAATCCGAGGTCAAGTCTGAACAGGATTTGATAATCCACTGCCAGGTGGTGGAAGCCATGTACCAGGACATCTTCAAGGAAAAGTTCTACATGGAAGCACGTGTGGAATACATGGCCGATGGCAAGTGCATGGGTATTACCGCAAGCAACGGGCTTGAAATGATGGACTGTTCCGGAGACCAGACTGTGGCTAAGATCTGGAGCATCGGAGACAATCCCGTAACATACCGATTTGAATTTGGCGACCGGGTTATTGACGTTCCCAATGAATCTACTGCGGCAGGCATCGTTCTCGGAACTTACTCCTGGAATGGCGGAGCCCACCAGAGGTATGTCTTTGAAGTGTCGCCAGTGAACCAAGCCAACGCTTTCTACCTGCAGAACTTCAAGAGCAAACTTTACATGCTTCCTTCAGGCAAGAACATCGTGCAGGACCAGCGCAGTCGCGACATCCAGTCTGGCATCTGGATTCTTCGGACGGTTTCTAGCGATGTGCCGCCTGCGGGCGACTCAACCGAAGTTGTAACTCCTGTTGACTCTACGGAAACTCCTTCTGTTATCGATACCAACGTCGTGGATTCTACAGCTACAGAAGTCGATTCCACAAACGGCCAGAGTATCTTGGTCCGTCGTCTGGGTGTTCCCAATGGGGACGGTTCCCGAGGGATGCGTTTCGATGTCAAGGGACGGTCTTACGGACAGCATCGTCAGAAGCCCAAGTACTTCAAGCTGTTCTAACCCTTAAAATAGCGGTTTCGACACATATTAGGACTAAATTCCAATTATGCGGAGTTTAGTCCTATATAGTCCTACAATAAGCGCTTTGCTTCGCCCTTAAATGGGCTCGCAATGACACTCGGGATTTCGTGTAAAAGCAAAAAAGGATCTCTGAAAAGAGATCCTTTTTAGCGGGATAGACGAGGCTTGAACTCGCAACCTCCGGCGTGACAGGCCGGTGCTCTAACCAAAATTGAGCTACCACCCCAAATCGTTTCCGATTTTTCGGTAGTGGGCGATAACGGATTCGAACCGCTGACATTCTGCTTGTAAGGCAGACGCTCTGAACCAGCTGAGCTAATCGCCCGAATGGGTTTACTTATCTTCTTTCTTTCCCTTCCAGAGAATTCCCAGAGGAATGATCACCAGGTAGGCGAGGCAGAGAATAAGAGGTGCAACCGTGAGAGAAACCGGATTTTCAGCAGGACCTGTTGCCAGGCAGATGAAACCGATAACAAGCAGGAGGACGCCAAGAGCAATCAAAATGATATTCTTTTTATCCATATTCCTATCTCGTTCTCAAGATTACGAGCCAAATATACAAAGTTATAGGTTGTTGTCAAGGCGTAGATCAAAAAAAAGTGAAAAAATCGAATGCCAGGGAGCGACGTTCATAAAAAAAACGGGCATTGCGCCCGCTAGATTATCCAAATTCCTGGGAGCGGCAGGCTCCCTGTGGAATTCTACTTCTGTCCTGGATACTTGACTCGGGTGTGGTAGGTACCATCAAGGCTGTTCAGGAAAGCCTTTTCAAGCTTGAACAGGTCCTTGACAGACAGGTTACTTTCGTTGAACTGTCCTTCCATGAAACGACCCTGGATGGTGTTGTGGATCATTTCCGACAAGGCTTCGGGAGTGGTGTCGGTCATGGAACGGCTGGTGGCTTCGATGATGTCTGCCAGCATAAGGATTGCGGTTTCGCGGCTCTGGGGCTTGGGGCCCTTGTAGCTGTAATCGGCTTCCTTGATCTGGGTTCCGTTTTCATCGGCTTGCTGTTTAGCCTTTATGTAGAAGTACTTGATGATGGAATCGCCATGGTGTTCGCGGATAGCTGCGGCAACCAGGTCGGGAATGTTGTATTCCTTGGCCAGGGCGGTACCCTGTTCCACATGGCCGGTAATGATCTTTACAGACTGCAGAGGATCCAAGTTGTTGTGGGGATTGACGCCCTGCTTCTGGTTTTCGGTAAAGTATTCGGGACGCATGGTCTTGCCGATGTCGTGGTAAAGAGCCATGACACGTACTAGCAGGGAGTTGGCTCCGATGCTGTCGGCCACCTTTTCTGCCAAGTTGGATACCTGGATGCTATGATGGAAGGTGCCCGGGGCCAGTTCGGAAATGCGCTTAAGGGCGGGGCGGTTGAAGTCGGACATTTCCATCAAGGTAAGTACGGTGGTGATGCCGAAGATACGTTCAAACAGGTGGACCAGGAGAACGGATGCAAGGGCGGTACAGACCATGATATTCATGCTTGCCACAATCAGGTTCTGGTAGAAGGCTTCCAGGGAGAGGCGGTTACGAAGCAGGTAGATGACTGCAATTGCCGCAGCCATGGCGAGAACGCCGGCCAGGATTCCCCACAGGAACTGCACGCGGTAACGGATGCGGGCAAGGGGCTGGGTTGCCACAAAGGTAACGCCGAAGGCGCAGGTAGTTGCAGCCAGGTCGTAGCCGTTCAGGATACCGAAGATAAAGGCGGAGAACACGCTGAAGGCAAGGCCGATTCGGCGATCGTAAAGAACGGTAGCTGTAACGGGAGCAAGAGCAAAGGGATAAAGCCACATGAATTCGAAGTTCTCGGGCAGGAAGGAAATGTCCAGCCTGCCGATGGTCTCGGACATGTGGTGGATTGCGAAGAATGCAGCCAGCTGCATCAGGGCGATTACGATAATGCTCCAAAGCTGGCGAGCGCTCTTGAAGGTTCCGCGGGAGGGGCTCAGGAGAATGAAGCTGAAGAAGAAGGTGATGATGATGACAAATACCAGGGCGTTACCGTAGAGTGCGGTAAAGGTCTTGGAGTTTTCTTCTTTCTGCTGGGCGAGCTGGAGTGCGTCGATACGTTCCAGGATTTCCTTGGTAATGGGGGAGCCCTGGCTTACGATTTCCATGCCGCGGGGAACCATGCCCTTGATTCGGGTAACCTTGCTGCGGGCTTCGTCGCGGGCGGCCATGGTTTCCTTTTCAAGGTAGAATACGTTAGGCATCATGAACACGAACAAGGTTTCGTAGAAGGCGCTAAGCAGGCCCTGTTCGTTGGGAAAGTTCATTTGCAACTGGGCGAAGGCTTCGTCGATACGACGGCGGAGCGGCTGGATGTTGCTGACTTCGATGGTGGAATTTTCGTTATCCTTGATGAGGGTGATGTTAGGCTTGGTGTAGGTAATGTACTTGAGATCCTGCAGGTTGTAGTTGTCCCTATAAAGCTGGGCTGCAGTCTCGGAAGAAGCCAGGAAGGTGTTGGATACGCCCTTCTGCAACATCTGGTTGAAGACAGAAAGCAGGGAGTCCCTGGCCTTGGAATTCTGGCTCAGGGGCTTGATGGCGGATGTAGAAATACGCTGCTTGATTACTTCGTAGATACGGGAGGCCTGCACCACCTTGGACTGCACGTTGGAGGTGGAGTCGCTGGATTCCACATTGCTTGCGTAGTTGATCTGGGACTGGAGTGCGCCGTACTGGCCCACCTTATGGAGGAAGCCCTTGAGGTCTTCGTAGACTCGGTTGGTCTCGTCGTTGTTGAATTCGAAGATGGCGTTGACCTTGTCGGCGGCGCGGGTCTTTTCGGCTTCGATTTCCTGCTCGGTCTTGGGCACTTCGAAATTGATGGGAGCCACGATGGTGCGGGTACTTACCTGACCAAGGCGGGGGCGCTCTGCCTGGAGGGCGATGTTCTTGTCGGGGAAAAGGAAAAGTGCAGCGGCTACAACCAGAACCCAGCCGATGGCGAGGTGGATTTTCATCTGCTTTTTCTTCATGATCTTTATCCTTACTTATTTATCCTTTTCCTGGTAGGCTTGCAAAATATCCTTGACCAGGTGGTGACGTAAAACGTCGGTAGCGGTAAAGTCCACCTGGGCGATACCGCGGATTCCCTTGAGAATCTGCATGGCGTGTTCCAGGCCGGAGCGCTGGCTCTTGGGCAAGTCTACCTGGGTGGCGTCACCTGTAATGATAGCCTTGCTGTGGGGCCCAAGACGGGTCAGGAACATCTTCATCTGTTCGGGAGTGGTATTCTGGGCTTCGTCCAGAATGATAAACGCACGTTTCAGGGTGCGGCCGCGCATGTAGGCCAGCGGAGCTACCTCGATGGCGCCCGCTTCCTCGTAACGGCGGAGCTTTTCGGCGGGAAGCAGCTCGGCCAGGCTGTCGTGGATGGGCCTGAGGTAGGGGGCGATCTTTTCCTTGAGGTCGCCGGGCAGGTACCCGAGGGATTCGCCGGCTTCTACTGCCGGGCGAACGAGGCAGATGCGCTCCGCCTCGTGACGTTCTAGGCTTGCGACAGCCAGCGTTACTGCCAAAAAGGTCTTGCCGGTACCGGCAGGTCCTTTGGCGAATATTACATCGTTACGTTCGACCGCCTTGACCAGTTCTGCCTGGGCAGGAGTTTTTGCGAATACGGAAACCCCAAAGCGGTTCCTGAATACGGGTGTGCCGGGAATGGCTCCGGACAGTTCTTCCGGAAGGTCCGAGGGGCCCAGCATGCGCTCTACCTGGCGGGCGTTGATTGCGTCGCCGTTTCGGGCGGCAATCTTCAGCTGGTCAAGAACAGCCATGACTCCGGCCATGTCGCCGTTTTCCTTGGCTGTAATGGTAAGCCC
>JAKSIF010000080.1 GCA_024398965.1 Fibrobacter sp.
CACTTGGCCATTGTGTCGGATAGGTCGGGCGGTTATTCGGGCAAGTCAATCTTGCCGACAAAGCTGTAATAAATCTCAATGTCCTGCCTGCGGGTGCCGTTCTCATCATAGCTGCACTCATGCACCACAATTTTCTCGATCATTTCCCGCAAGAGAGTGGGGGTCAGTTCTTCAAAGGCAAGGTGCTTGCGGACAATGCCCATAAATTTCTCGGCGTTGACGGTAGCTGCCTGTGACTTGTCCAGTTCGGCTTGCAGGGCGGCGGCTCTCTTTTTCAGCTCCGCTTGCTCGGCTTCGTAGTCAGCCGACAGTTCCATGAAACGCTCATCGCTGATTTTGCCGTTTACATTGTCCTCATACAGCCGCTTGATAATGCGGCTGATTTCAGAAATGCGTTCCTGCGCCTGTTCAAGCTGCTTGATGGCTGCGGCGGTCTTTCGCTTGCCGCCGATCTCGTTCTGCTGGACAAGTAGTTTCACAAACCGGCTCTCATGCTTGGCTGCGTATTCGGTCACTTGCCGGAGATTTGCCAGGACACCAGCGGTCAACAGATCGGTGCGGATAAAGTGCGCCGTACAGTTGCGGGTGCGCTTCTTGTAGCTGCCGCAGATGTAGCAGTCCTGTTTGCGGTCTTTGTTCTGATACCGCTGCTGATACAGCACATGGCCGCAGTCGGCGCAGAACAAAATCCCGGAGAACAGCCCCACTTCATCGTAGCGGTTCGGGCGTTTGCGCTGTTTGCGTAACTCCTGCACCCGTTCCCATGTTTCCTTGTCGATGATCGGCTCATGGTGGTTCTCGAAAATGGCCTGCTTCTCGACGGGGTTCTCTATGCTGTGCTTGACCTTATAAGAAGGCTTTTCCGTTTTGAAGTTCACCAGACATCCGGTGTACTCTCGGTTTTCGAGGATATGAACGACGGTGTTGGTCGCCCATTTGCACTCATAGCCTGGGTGATAACGGCGGGTGCTGCCTGTCCGCTGATATTCCAGCGTCCCCGGCGTGGGGATTTGCTGCTCCGTCAGCATACGGGCAATCTTGGTCGGGCCGTTCCCGGCAAGGCAAAGCTGGTAAATCTGCTGCACCACCGGGGCGGCTTCCTCGTCTATAATAAAATTCTCGTCCTCGTCCATCACATAGCCGTAAACCGGCTTGCTGGTAACAGGCTTGCCGCTCATGCCTTTTGACTTTTTCACTGCCTTGATTTTCTTGCTCGTATCTCTCACCAGCCATTCATTGAACAGATTTCGCAGCGGGGTAAAATCGTTGTCCATGCCCTCGCTGGCACTGTCCACATTATCGTTGACAGCGATAAAACGCACACCCTTTTGAGGGAACAGCATTTCCGTGTAAAACCCTACCTGCAAGTAGTTTCGCCCTAACCGGCTCATGTCCTTGACGATGACCGTACCCACTTTCCCGGCTTCAATGTCCGCAAGCATGGCTTGAAATCCGGGCCGCTGGAAGTTCGCGCCGGAAAAACCGTCGTCGGTGTACCAGCGCAGATTGGTAAAGCCGTTCTGTTTTGCGTAGGTTTCGAGTATCCTTTTTTGGTTCGATATGGAATTACTCTCGCCTTGCAATTCATCCTCGTGGGACAATCTCGGATAAAGGGCGGTAATGAGGTTTTGGGTGGCTTGTCTTAACATAAAATCCTCCGTTTCCGACAGCCAGCCCCACTATTCCGTGGTTTCATTGTACCACGGAACGGCGGGGGCTGTACAGCGGCAAAAGCGTTAAATTTGCTTCTTTACAGCTTTTCAATTTTCCGATTTTTATGGTATGGGTTGTCGTCCCATATTTGCAGTAGAAAAGTTCATAACTCCGTGGTATACTCTGATTTAACAAAAAAATCAGAAGTTAAAGGAGAAAACATGAAGTATACAATAGATGAATTAACCGCGGCCAAAAGGCAAATTGATTCAACTCTGCACAAGCTAAGAGAAACAGTAAAAACATTTGAATCAAAGGATAATTCCGAGCGTTATAAATCACAAATCACATTGGCAAAGAGAAGAATAAAAGCCTTTGAAATTGCAAATTATTTTATAGAGAATGAGATTAAGAATTGCTAAAGCACTTCCGATTTTCGTTCCAGCGGTCATGCTCCCTGGCATGGCCGCTTTTCCATGCCCCGGTTCACGCCGGATAAGTCGGCTCCTGTGTAGCAGCGGCTTCCGCTTCCAGTACCCGCGCCATTTTGTCGGCGGCTGTGGTTGTGGTGTCTTTCTTGAAATAGCCGGACACGACAAGGACGGAATTGCCCATGCGGATTTCCGTCACACAGTCAGGGCGGCGGGTGGTGCGGGTGTCGTGCTGCTTGTTATCTGCCATAGGCAATACTCCTTTCAGTCGGTAATCAGTTTCTTCATGCTCTCCATTTTCCGCTTGGCGGTTTCCTGCCGGAAGTTGTCGCCGGTAAAGCGTACCGGGACGCACATGGAAAGCAGGCGGTCATAAATCCGGGAATGGGCGGTGTCCTCCGGGTTGTGCAGGTCGTCCAGCGTAAGGTTGGTCGTGACGATCAGCGGCTTGCCGCTGCGGTAACGGCTGTCAATCACATTGAACACCTGTTCCAGCCCGTATTCCGTCCCGCGTTCCATGCCGAAGTCGTCAAGGATCAGCAGCGGATAACGACAAAGGCGGGAAATGTACTCGTTGCGCCCCTCAAAGCTGGCGGCAAGGTCATTGAGGATAAGAGCAAAGTTCGTCATGCGGACGGGGATTTCTTTCTCCATGAGGGCGTTTGCGATACAGCCTGCAAGGTAGCTTTTGCCGGTGCCTACGCCGCCCCAGAACAGGCAGCCGATATTGTCTGTCCGCATATCTTCCCAATGCTCCACATACCGGCGGGCAAGCCCGGTCTGCGGGTTCCTGCCGTTGTCGTTCTCGAAAGTCCAGTCCCGCATGGTGGGGTCGGTAAAGCCCCGGCGTTTCAGTTCTTCCACGGTGTCAAGGTGTCTGCGCCGCTTTTCGGCGGCTTCCCGTTCCTCGCGGGCGGTTCTCTGGCAGTCGCACTCTGCCGGGTGGCGGTCGCGCCCGAAGATAGCGGCCTTATCCGGCGCAAAATAGGCTTCTTTCGGCTTGCGGCACTTGCCGCAGTACAGTAAACCGTCCTCGCCGGTGTAGTCCTCCGGCTCCGGGATGGTGGTCGTCATATTCTCCAAAACCGCGTTGATTTCATTCTTCATAAACTCTCGCCCTCCTTGCATGAGTAGTCTGGTATGCCCTTTTTAGGGGCTTCCTTTTTGTCGTTCCCCGCCCATATCCGCAGGGCGGCGGCATAGTTCTGGTAGCTTTTCCCGTTGGCGGCAAGGTAGCGGCTCATTTCCTCGATGAACCGTTCCAGCCTGTCAGGGTACTCTGCCTGCAACTCGTCGTATTCGGTCTGTGACAGAAAAATATTTCCATATCGGCCATAGGGCGCGGACGGCCCCCCACTCACTCCCTTTGTTTGGCTCTCTGTAAGGTTGTTTATAGTAGTTTGGTTAGGGGACGGTTTTCCGACCATCATAAGGTCGGTTTTCTGACCATCAGTAGGACGGTTTTCCGGCTCTATGAGGGGCGGACTTCCGGCCATCAGTTGGTCTGAAAACTGTACCTGTGGCACTGGCGGTACTTTGACATAAAGCCGGTTCGGTGCGGAGAAGCCGCCCCGTTCCCGTTCCAACAGCCCCGCCGTGTCCAGTTCATTAAGCGCCCCCTTGATGGTGGTGCTGCCTTTATCCAGTATTTCTGCTATCTCCGCGATGGGATAGATAATATAAATCCTGCCCTCGTCGTCCAGCCACTTGTTTTTCTGGGAGAGGGTGGAACGGTCTAACAGCAGCGAATACAGCAGCTTGGCGGTCTGTGAAATCTCCATTTTCAGCAGGAAACGGGGATACGGCAGATAGGCGGGCAGCCGCGTGTCTGCCCTGATATAATCAGCGATAGGATCACCTCCCTGTGTTCGGGTTGATTTTGGCGTATTGTCACGCATTAAAACGCCGTTTCCGGGGGAAAAGGATAAATGTATCGCGTACCCTTTGACACCCACGAAAAAAGCCTTGATTTATGCGGGTTTGAAAGGCTCTAAAGCGTGACATCTCTGCCTTTGTTTCCGCTTTCTCTCGGCGGCTTTGATTTTCTTCATGCGCCCGGCGCAGTCGGGGCAGTATTTTCCCCGGTTGGATTTGGGGACAAAGGCCGCCCCGCAGACGGCACACCGTTTCCGGCTTCCCCGGCACAAGAGGGCTGCGGCCAGCTCCCCGTCAAGGGGCAGGACAGCCACACGGAACCAGTGGCACATGAGGGAAAAGGAAATGCTCTGGACGCACACGCAAGGCTCCCCGTCGTCCAATAGCAGGCAGTTCCCCTCATCGTAGTTACAGCACTCATGTACCAGCCGCCGCGCCCGCCGGTGCTGGCGGTAGTCCATGTGGGGCAGGTTATCGCTCATGGCTCTGCTCCTTTCTGCGGTGCGGCTCGTCCCGGCGCAAAATCTGGTCGATGTTCCGCTTGACGGTCTGCAACTCCTTGAACCGCTGTTTCTGTTCGTGATAGGTGTTATACAGGCCGTCTTTCTCGGAGATAAGCTGCTCGATCTCGGCCTGCAACGCTTTCCGGGCGGGCAGCTTGGTAATGCCATGCGCCTTGAAATACCGGGCTGCTGCGTCGGCTATGATAAAATCGCTCTCATGGGCCTGCCGGTATGCGGCGCGGGCTTTCTCGGATTTCTGTGCCCGCAGCCCGTCGCGGGCGGCCTTGGTCTGGGCGTAGGCCAACACCTGCCGCTGCAACTTCTTTTTCCCTTGCAGCTTCGTTTCCAGTGCTTTCAGTTCGCCGCTGGTCTGGCGCATTTTCTGATAGGCGGTGTCAACGGCGGCTTCTAACTGCTCCGGGGAAGTAAAGCCGTATTGCTGGTAGACGGACAGCGTTTTGGCGGCCTGCTTCAGATTGTGTATCTTCGCCCAGCGTTCATAGCCCCGGCCTTTGCCCTCGGCCATTTTCTGCTCAATGTCCACAAGCCGCTGCACTCCGTCCTGTTTCGGGGCGGCTATCTCGGCTCTGGCAACCTGCAAGCGGTCTTTTATGGTGCGTGGGGGATCGGGGGATCTGGCTGGCGCTTCGGCTGCTCTGGCGGCGTTTTGCTCTAAAACGGCAAAGACAGCGGCGCGGTCAAAATCGTCGCCCAGCTTCCGGGCGGTAATTGGCTTTGTCCTGTCCGGCGTGAGGTAGGAAAGCCGCCCCCGGCTCTCCTTGACGGTCACACCCTCCTGCAGCAACAGAGAGGAAAACTCGTCAAAGCTGGCGGCGGTGGCAAGGGCTTTCCGTAGGGTCTGCCGCAGCTTCTCCTTGTTCGTTTCAAACTTGGTCTGCCGGGGCGTGATACTATCGGCAATCATGGGGGCGTTCTGCTTGTCCAGCGCGGCCTGTCCCTTTTTCTGCGCCCAATACTCCCGGTCGGTGACGCGGTTCTTGCTGCCGTTCAAGAGGTCGATTTGATAAAGCCCCTCCCGGTGGCACATCTCCATGACTTCGGATTTGAAGTAGCGCAGGGCAGCGTCGGTACATCGGTGCTTGCAGCCGACTTTCGTATCGGCCGGCCTGTCCATGTAGGGCAGGAACGGCACTTCCTCAATCCGCAGGCTGTTTATGACGATATGCACATGAATGTTGCCGCTGTGGTTATGCCCGTCCGGGTGGGTGCAGACAAGGGCCTGGTGGCCGGGAAAATGCTCTTTACAGAATTGTTCCCCCAACGCCTGCGCCCGGTCTACGGTCAGGCCGTTGTCCGGCCCGTCCCGCGGGTCAAAGCTGATGATGTAGTGGTGGCTTTTCACATCTTCCCGCCGCTGGTTTTTCTGATAGCGGAGATTGGCCCGCATACACGCAACGGCAAAATCCTCCCCGTCGCAGTTCAGCGTGGACAGCCGGTAGTCCTCGCGGGGGATAAGCCTGCCGGTTTCATCAAGGACGGGCTTCATGGTAAACTCGTCATGCTCAAAGAGAAGATATTGCTCGGCGGCTCCGTAGTCGGCGTTTTTAGAGTTGATATGCTTGAGTGTTGCCAACCGCGTCACCTACTTTCTTGAGGACTTCATACTTGAGGACGGCAAGGTCGGATATGGCGGCGCGTACCTCGCCGGAAAGGGTGTTGTAGGGTACGCCGTATTCGTTCAGATACCGGGCAATCTGATTGAGGTTGCCGCCGATCCTGCCGTACTCGGCTGTCAGCTTCCCGACAGCGGAAAGCAACTCGTCATTGACCGACGACACATGGACAACCGGGCGTATGGTCGCCCGCCGTATCGCCTGCCGGAGAAATTCGGACTGGCTGATACCATAGGGCGCAAGCCGCGCTGTGAAGTCGGCATACTCATCTTCGGACAGCCGGGTTTTCACAACGCGGCTGCGGTGGGGCGTGTTGTATTTCTTTCGCATGGTGTGACCTCCTTTCTCGCCCGTAAGGGCGCATGAGCAGGGTTTGGGGAAGGCACTCCCCAACAAGTTTCCCGCGAGGGGCAAAACTGCAGAATTGCGGATTTTGGCACCGTGGTAGAAACTTGCTCTCCGTGACTGCAAACTTTCTCTCACTTCCGTCCGCCACTTTTTTGGAAAACTGCAACCACAAAAGTTTGTTTCTCTTTTTCTGCTACTACTAATCCTGTAAAGGGCATTCCTGCCCGCTTTCGCTAAAATGACACCGGACGCAGTGGTTTCTACCCGGTGTTGGAGAAATCCTTTCTCTTTGCCCTCTACTACGGGTAAATGCTCCAAATGCCAAACACCAGGGCAGAAAAATTCCCTCCTCGCTTACTACTACAACCGGCAGGGGGCAAAATGGCCGGGAGCGGAGCCGGACAACAAAAAAAGCAGTAAATCTTTTTCAAGACTTACTGCTTTCGCTGGCCGCGTCGGTGGCGGCTGGTATTCAGTTTTTATGACTTGTCCGGTGGTTCGTCAAGCCGGAACTTGAATTGACAGTCAATTAACCGCTGCTTTACATAGTCCTCCACCTCGGCGTTGACCTGCCCGTTCACTTTTGAGAAATAGCGGATATATCCGGCGTAGTGGAGCAGGACAGCGTTCACGGCTTCTGGGTCGCCCTCACGGGCTTTGAGGATTGTTTCATAGGGGAGAAGTCTACTCATACCGGCTCACCCCCATTTCTTCGCGTAGCCGCTGCAAGGCAAGCTGGATATGCCGCCCCGCTGTGCTGCGTGACCGGCCAATACACGCGCCGATCACGCGCTGCGGCTGGCGCAGAAAGTAATAGCGCAGGATTTCTTCCCGCGTCTGCTCCGGCAAAACAGAGATCGCGTCGGCAAGGGCGGCGTTGCAGAGCAGGACGGTCTGACCGCAGACGGTAAATGGGTATTCCTCGTCCGGCTCCGACGCGGCAAACTGGACAAACTTCTCGTTCATCAGATAGTCAAGGGAAACTTGCCGTTCCCATTGCCGTTTAAGCTTCAAAATCTTGTCCAAGGCGGCACAGCGGATAACAGTCTTGCAAAAGGCGTTGTACCTGCGCTGGATATATTCTTGATAGGCTATCTGGTCGGTCATGGAAATTCCCCTTTCTGAATAATAGTGCGGGGCGGTGGCACTTCTTGCTGTCGCCCCTTGATTGCCTACCAGCAAAGGCGGGCGGGGCTGTCAACGGCTGCGCATATGCGCCGTTCATCTTGACCGTTGACTGGCTCGGCTGGGTTTGCTATTTACCCGACAAACTTGAATTT
>JAKSIF010000081.1 GCA_024398965.1 Fibrobacter sp.
GCCTCGTCAATCTCGGAGGAAACCAGTTCCACGCGGTAGATCAAGGTGGAGTTAGAAGGAATCATAGAATAGGCGGTTGCACCGTAGCCCATGTTGGGAGAAATACGGAACCAGCGGACTCCACCCTCGCGCATGCCTTCAAGGCCAACTTCCCAGCCCTTGATCATCTTGCCTGCACCCATGACTACCTGGAGAGGCTTGCCCATATCCTTGGAGCTGCCGAACTTACGGCCCGAAAGAAGCCAGCCGGTGTAATGGGTCTTGAGCACGGAACCCACCGCAGCAGGCTTGCCGGAGCCAGCCTTTTCGTCATAAATCTTCAGGCCCTTGGCTGCTTCACGCCACTTGAGACCTTCTACGCTCTTGGGGAACACATCCGGTTCCATGGGCTTTTCGGCATGAACCAGTTCCACTTCGAAATACAGGTCGGAATAGGCAGGAATACCTTCAAGAGAGTTCTCTGCATAGGCCAACTGGTAAGGCACATAAAGCTTACGGACTTCGCCGACCTTCATGCCCATGAGACCCTTTTCCCAACCAGGAATCACCTGGCCCATACCCAGCGTAAATTCCAGAGGTTCGCCCTGAGCGTAGGAGTCTGCAAAGGGCTGGGGACCTTCGTCCACGGTACTATCTGCGGCGGAACTGTCCTTGGCCGTGGTATCAGCGGCAGCGGCGGCACTATCCTTGGCAGCAAGGACCTTGGAAGCGTCAACTTCTGACACTCCTGCAACCTGATTGGAATTGATGTCGTTTGCAAGACGCAGGGAGTCCACAATTCTCAGGGAATCGATCATGCGAGCCTTTTCGGCAGCAATCTTTGCACTATCCAGATACAAATAACCCTTATAGTGAACTTTGATCAGCTGACCCGCACGAATGGGGTCACCAGAACCCTCCTTCACGGTTTCAGTCCTAAAAGGAATGGCAAAGCAGGCTACATTCAGCAACAGTACAAGAAAAAACTTTAATTTCGACATAGGGTCTCCTATCCCACAAGATAGAAAATGCTAGTTTTTTAGAGTACGGGAAAATCCCTAAACGGAATTGAATATGCTATCAATAATCATCGTTATCGCCATTATCGTGCTGTCCATCATCCTTGCGGCCATCGGAGCCTACGTGGTTATCCACAGTTCCGACGAAAAAGACGAGCCCAAGCAAGTCATTGACGTTTCCGGTCAGTACGCAGTCGTGGTTCGCCCTGCCCGCGAATCCCTGACCGCCGTGAAGCCCTCCGAAGCATCCCTGCGTTCCTGGCTTGAAACCCAGGACATGTCTCCTGAACAGCGCGAAGCCCTGATCGCCCAGTGGAACCAGACCCTGGAAGAAACCATCCGCACGATTGACGAAGGCGACAAGAACGGAACGGCCACCTACCGCATTGAACTTGGCCCCAAGGGCAAGGAATACTGCAAGTTTGTAAACGAAGAAAATTTCATTACCCGCGAACAGATCCGCAATCACGCCGAAATCCTGCCGCCCTACGTTCTGGGCTGCGATTGCAAGCTCCTGCCGAAACAGCCCTGGGAAAACCCCAGCAAGTCCGGCTGGAAGGCTGTGGTTCCGTCCCGCGGAAGCAACTACGACGTACCGGACTGGAGGCACCTTGCGTAAATCCCTACTTTCCGCTCTTCTTCTTGCTCCGGCTCTCGCTTGTGCTGCCGGCTCTGCAATTATTACCTTGGAAATGCCTGTTGGCGCTCGCCAGCTTGGTATGGGCGAAGCCGGCGCTGCTCTTGCAGACGACGCAACCGCCATGTACTACAACCCGGCAGGTCTCGCCTTCGGCCCCTTGGCCGACGAATGGCGCATGAGCTATCCCGCCGATTCCAAGAACGCCCCCTACTTCACCAAGATGGCCGCCCGTAGCAAGAACGGTTTCTTTAACAAGAGCGAGCTCTGGGCTGGTACCGCAGAAGGCATCCAGAAGTACGACGGCGAACAGTGGATCAATTACCACTCTGTTACCCTGCAGGGCAACGCCAAGGTTCGCGATGCAGTTAAAGTTTATGCAGGCACTGAGCATGGTTTGGACGAATTCGTCCGTCAGGTCAAGGCATTCAACGACATCAAGACTGCCGATGACGAAAACCACGTTGTTGAAGTAAAGATGCCTTGGAACCTTATCGTCAAGGATTCCATTACCGCCATTCTTTACGAAAGCCGTACCGAAAAACTTTGGGTAGGCACACCCAAGTCACTGTACCGTTTCGACGGCAAGGGCTGGAAGAACTACGACAGCGAACTTGGCAACCACCGCATTTCCGCCTTGGTAAGCCAGGGCGCTTCCATCTGGATCGGTACCGACAATGGCCTTTTCGTCTACCGCAACGGCCAGTTCGAGCAGAAGGGTAAGGTTCTCCCCAGCCAGAAGATTAACGCACTGGCCTGGTCCGAGACCCGCAAGGAACTTTTCGTAGCTGTAGAAGGCGCCGGCGTGGCCCGTTTGATTCCCAAGAAGAGCGTTAACGACAAGGACCGCTGGAGCCTGTTCAACGAAGAAGACGGTGTCATGGACCTGAATCCCATGGCTCTTGCCGTGGACAGTTCCGGCCACATCTGGGCGACCCATAACGGCGGTCTCAGCCACTTCAACCTGCGCAAGTGGGAACAGATTCAGTTCGCCGACAATCACGTGAACGACATCTCCGTCGACCAGAAGGGCGGCATCTGGATTGCAACCGACAAGGGCGTTTGGCGCCACCTGCCGGAATACGCAACCGCCAGCGGACGTAAGGCCGAATTGGAACGTACAGAAAAGGAAGAAGCCGAAGGCACCAAGGGTGAAGACGAATGGGTTCATTACCACTCTGGCAACGGTCTCTCTGTCAACAAGGTCTGGAGCGTTCTTCCCCAGGGTAACGACGTCTGGTTCAGCACCGCCAACGGCATGGAACAGTTCAAAGACGCCGACTACCAGCTTACCGCCTTCTATGAAAAGCTCCTGCCTATCTTGAACATTCCGGATCTGTACCATCTCTATGCAGGCATGACGGTTCCCCTGAACGACTGGGGTACCATGGGCTTCTTCGTCAACTTCGTCAGCTTCGGTTCCACCGTTGCAGCAGGCGACGTTGATGCCGACGACCTGGTTGCTTACAACAGTTCCGAAATCGTGGGCGGCTTCAGCTACGGCACTCGATTCCCCAACGACTGGGGCCTGGGTATCAGCATCAAGTTCTTCTACTCCGACCTTAGCTCCGGCGCTTCCTCCGGCGAAGAAGAAGCAACCACCTTCGGTTATGCATTCGACATCGGCGTCTTGAAGAAGAACCTCATTATCCCGAAGCTAAACTTTGCAGCCGTTCTCGCCAACATCGGTCCTAGCGTCTACTACGTGGACAAGACCATTGAAGACCCCATTCCCTTGACCTGGCGTCTGGGACTTTCCTACGAGATCTTCTCCTTGGCAGACTACCGCCTGACCGTTGTTGCTGACTACAACCGCGAAGTCGTTTACGACGACGAAAACGGCGACCCGGAACCGTTCTACATCTCCAGCTGGAAATCCTTGATTCATCCGGAACGTGGCGGCGACGGCTTTGACGCTTTCAAGAACTCCATTATGCAGGGCGTGTTCAACACCGGTCTTGAATTTGTCTACGCCAACACCATCGCACTTCGCGGCGGCTATCTCTACGACAGAACCGGTAAGCGTAACGAAGTGGACTTCGGCTTTGGCTTCATGCTCTCCGATGTGCTTCAGTTCGACTTCGCAACCATCAAGGACGTTGGCGACAACGACGGCGTTCGCGACGGTCAGATGCGTTTCGGCATGTTGTTTAAGTTCTAGCAGGTTCGAGGCGCGAGGCGCCAACTGCAAATTACGAATTACGAGTTATGAGAAAAGCGGGCCTTCAAGGTCCGCTTTTTTTACCAAGGTCCGCTTTTTTAGTCACTCTACTAGTTATTCTACACGTTCAAAAATCACCAGCGCACGATCCTGAGTGCTGTTGGGAATGGTGTAGAAATGCTTTTCCAAAAGCTTGTAGCCATAGTCTTCCGGATGGAGCGTCTTCAGTTCGTCTGCTGCGGCAGGGCCCTTCATAAAGAACACTCGACCCCCCACCTTCAGGGAATTTTCCAATCGAGGGAAAGTCTTCTCCATCAGTTCGAAGGCACGGCTAATAACTCCATCAACAGGGATGGTCATGCTACGACTGGTGACCTTGTGACCGAACACGTCTATATTCTGGAGGCCCAGTTTTTCAATCACCATGTTCAGGAAATTGATGCGGTTTGGGCGTGGTTCGCAAAGGGTCAGGTTGATCTTGGGATTCACGATTTTCAAGGGAAAGCCCGGAAAGCCCGCGCCACTGCCCACGTCGATCATGCGGGCGGGCCACTTCTCAACAAAGGCGTTGATCAAGGTGCAGTCGGCATAGTGACGTTCCACCATGGTTTCAAAGGCGTTCAAACGAGTCAAGTCCTGATCGTCGTTGTTGGCGCGAATCAGCTGGTGGTATTCCCAAATCTGCTTGAGGGTTTCTTCCTGAAGTTCCACGCCATAGTAGCGCAAGAGCTTGTCCAAGCCAGCCAGCGAAGGCGTAACACGCTTGCCGTTAAACAGCGGAAACTCCGTGCGGGGAGCCTTCATGTGGGGAATAAAATCCTTACCCAGGGCATCAGCGCCACGAGCAGGCGTGCGACCCCAGGAACCATTACCACGAGAATTAGACTTCTTTGACCAGTTAGAACTTACCATGAAGGCAAAGATAGAAATAGACTTTTTTCCCGAAAATTACGTGTATATAGAATGAGGGCAAAAATGTTTAGAATCTTTCTGTTGACCGTAATTCCCCTACTCTTTTTGAGTGAGCATCCCTTGGCAGCCACCATCAGCGAGCCACAGGTTTTTGAATGGTGGGACAGCGGTATTATTTCCGGTGAAGAAGCTGAGGAGATGCTGATTCTCCTGGACGAAGGCAATACCCAGGAAGCCTGCCTATTGGCAGAAGTCTATGCCCAGGAATCATGCATCGACGAATCCGGAGAAAAAAGTATCGGTGGGGATAGAGCTCCTAGGAATTTGAAAAATGGCAGAACATTAAAATCTGCCAGCGGTTACGTCCTTTGGAAGGGACGTACGGATTCCGCAGGCCACCTGGAAAAGTGGCATACGGAACTGAAGGTGGATTTCTACAAGTTTTCGCTCCGCCTCGGCTCCCAGGAAATCCTGACCTATAAAAACCAGGCCGCCGAGGCACACTTCGGGCAAGTTTCCACAAGGGAACTCCACAGCCAGATTCCGCTGGATACCCTGTGGGGCGCAGCCCTACAGTACCCTCTGGGAAACTTCAGGATCGGCGCCCTGCTTGATACCGCCCTAAACACCCAAGGACGAGTCAGCTATGCAGGCAAGGGGCGACCAGGGTTCACCCTGGACGCCATCTACTGGCACCGTTTTTCGGGAAACGATTCCGCAGGCCCGCGCCACTCCGGATTAAACTCAGGCGCAGTCCAGATAAAAACACAACCGCTTTCAGCCGCCATCTGGTACCAGCAACATCAGGATTTTCCCCTCGTAAGGCTGCAACTGCAAAACGTCGAAAAAATGTCCTTCGCCCAATTGAACTACAGGGCATCCGCCTATATTCACGGCGACTCCCTGCCGGAGCAGTCCCACCTGAGCGCCTCCCTAGCAAAGAACAGGTTCTGGGGGACGCAAACCATCGGGTTCACCTTCCCTCAGGCGCTAAACAGCAAGCTCTCTCTCAGCACCCGCATGCTGGTTCCGCTGGACGCCGACACCGCCAGCGGCCGCCTAAAGCTTTCCGCCGAATCGGGCCCTCGGGCTTTCCGCGGAGCCGTTTCCGCCACCTGCCTGGAGGCAAGCGACGGCTGCCCCACCAACGACATTAAACTGCAGGGGACTGCCCAGCTCCAAGAAGACTTGAAATTCTTCGCCAGCGCCAGAAGCCGACACCGCCGTGGAGAAGGCTTCGCCCGACCCCATCTGGAAGCAGGCCCCCTTTACCAGATAGATGGAAATAAGGCAAAATTGACCCTCATCCTTCCCAACGCCAATCCTTCTGAAAAAATCATGTTCCGCAGCGAAGCCCAGGTAAAAATTTCCCCGCTGGAATGGTCTCTAGCGGTTACATTTAGGCAAGAAAAAGATGAAAAAATCCACCCCATTCACGGGGCTTTCCAGGCAAAACGCTTTTTTTAACCAAATTTCGGCAATTTCTCCGGTTACAGCTGGTTACACGAGTAACCAACATTTGTTTGCAACCGTTGGTTATTCCACGTTGGAATATGTACTTTATAGGTACCCAAACACTCCCTGACGCCTTTAGGTTACCTCCTTTGCCCTAAAGGCGTCATTTTTTTATCTTTAAATCATGAACATTGCTGCAATTATCGGCGCGGTTGCATTTACCCCCTCCATCGCATTGAATATCGCCCTGGCCCTGGGAGCCCCTCTTGGCATGTACGCCATGAGCGGTCGCCATCGGGTTATTCCCAAGGAAATTCGTCGAGCATTCATTGTACCGATCATCATGCAGTTTGTGGCCATGTATGTTCTGCTGACTGCAGGAAGGGTTCTGCCCAATGTTGTCAATGATATCCTGCCTGGCATCATCACCACAATCCTGGCGTTCTTCTTTTCGCTGTACCTGACCTTCTATATGGCCACCGTCCTGTTCAGCGTCAGCCATAAGGAAAAGACCGTCATGGGCTTTTTCGCCATCGTCAGCGCCATCTGTTTCTGGGCCACCGCCTTCGGGACGTTGAGCTATGAATAAGTCCGTCGAAAACCGGCCGCAGCTTGATGCAAGACCACCGAAACACAACTTCCAGCGGGACCTGGAATACATCATCCACGGCTTGCAGAAACGTGGCGAGACACCCACATTGCTGCTTCACGCCTGCTGCGCCCCATGCAGTAGCTACAGCATCGAATATCTTTCCCAGTTTTTCAAGATTACGGTTTTCTATTACAATCCCAACATTTCTCCCGATGAAGAGTACCGCCATCGTGTTGACGAAATCAAGCGCTTTGTAGCGGAGTTTCCCACGAAAAATCCGGTAACGCTGATCGAAGGGCCTTACGAACCTAAGAAATTTTATGAGTTTGTCCGCGGCCTTGAAAACGAGCCGGAGGGCGGCAAGCGCTGCCGCAAATGCTTTGAAATGCGCCTGGCAGAAAGCGCCCGAATTGCGAAAGAACTTTGCGCTGATTTCGTCACAACCACCCTTACCATCAGCCCCATGAAAGACGCACAAGTCCTCAATGAAGTGATGGAAGAACAGTGCCAAAAATATGGTGTGACACGACTGCCCACGGATCTGAAAAAGAAAGGCGGTTTCAAGCGTTCCACCGAACTTTCGGAACAATACCATCTGTACCGACAGAATTTCTGCGGTTGCGTTTTCTCCCAGCGGGAAGCTAAGGAACGTGAGGCTCGGGCCGCCGCGAAAGTTGCCGCAACGCAATCTGAAACTGTCGCAGAAAATTAAAGCAAATAGCTGACGCCGGCAAATCCGGACCAGACCATATCCTCTACGCCACTGCCCTGGAGGTTAACGGCCCCAGCCCTAACGCTCCAATGTTCATCCAAGCGGTAACCAACTGTAGTGTACATGGTAAAAATTGTAGGCTCTCTGGAAAGACGCTTATTTTCCAAATCCACATCATACATACTTGCAGAAACTTCTAGACTTATTGAGCCAAAATAAAGAGA
>JAKSIF010000082.1 GCA_024398965.1 Fibrobacter sp.
GTTAAACTCATATACTGGCTGAAACTGAATGTAAACAACTTAAAATCAGCGATATGGGTAAAACAAAGGAAAATAACGGAAAACATCCGAAAAGGGATGACTTCGGGATGGTTGGGAACTTCGGTCGGGAACTACCGATTTTGTTTCCCAGAGTTTCCCACAAATCTACGTACCCTAAACGGATTGAACTCAATAATCCTGTCTCAGTTTGGTATGTGCAAATGAACGCAAACCCACCATGAGGTCTAATTAGAAAGTCTAATCTCTTTGTGAGTAATTAAATAGATTTAATAAAAGACTGAAAGTCAACAATTAACAAGGTTTATCCGTCCGAAAATCCTTACCTTTGCCGACGCATTTCAAGGATAGCCGGACTCCTACAATCGCAATACATATAATAAAAAGGAGTACACAATGAAAATCTCAGTTTCACTACATAATGCCCCTAAGAAGGGCGAAGACCAGAACCTCCGTCAGGTTATCTTCCGAGTACGAGAGGGCAATAACGATTTGAAGGTACGCACCGACCTCATGGCAGACCCAACGCTTTGGGATGAGTCAGTACCAGGTTACAGACGCACCACCAAGTTGGGCAAAGGCGGTACAAAGGCATTCAATGATAAGTTGCAAGACATCTTCCGACTTATCGAAGCAGACTTCACACCGATGCGTGATGGCAAGTGGCTGAAGGAAACCATCAATGGCTACCTTCACCCAGTTGCAGAACAGCCTAAGCCATTCTCACCTCTGCCTTGCGAGGACAACGAGAAGGACACTTCACTTGAAAACCTTGACAAAGGCACAGTTCCTGATTGGTTCATGAAGTACGTTGAGCATTGTGATGTCAGCCATGGGAGAAAGGCTTGCTACCTTTCCACCATCAAGAAACTACGTCGCTATGAGTTGTTCAAGCGAGAGTTTGAAGGTCAGAAAGACTTCAATCTCTATCCCGACACCTTCACAATAGATGATCTCTACGACTTCTATGAGTATGTCGAGAACGAGTACATCTACTATGATGAGCATTATGACTGGTATCGTCAGTTCCACATTGACAAGAAGCCACCTATCAAGTACACCAACAACTATATGCAGACCGTCAGAAGTCATTTCCGTGCCTTCATGAACTGGATGACCAAGAACGGCTATAGTTCCAACATGGAGTACAAGAAGCTGACAATCAAGCCTGATGTCTATGCTGACCCTATCTATCTCACTCTTGAAGAGCGTGACAAGGTCTATTATACAGACCTTACCAAGCATCCCGGACTCTCTCTTTACCGAGACATGTTCATGTTCCAGTGTCTGGTTGGTTGCCGTGTGTCAGACCTTTATGCTTTCACTACTCGTAACATCACTGAGGATGGCTTCATCGAGTATCTTCCTCAGAAGACTCGTGAGAATGCAGTCGAAGGAGCACCTTCTTCCTTCTGCCGTGTTCCTCTCAATGATAAGGCAAAAGAGATTATCGAGCGCAATATGGACAAGCGCAGTGGTCGCCTTTTCCCATATCGCAACAAGAACATGTATGCTTATGGCATCAAGATGCTGCTGCTTCTCTGTGAGATTGACCGCATGGTGACAGCCAGAGACCCAGACACAAAGGAGTTTACACGATACCCATTGTACATGGTTGCTACAAGCCATACGGCAAGAAAGACCTTCATTGCCAACATCTACAAGAAGGTAAAAGACCCTGAATTGATCTGCTCTATGACAGGTCATATGCCTGGTTCCAAGTCCTTCCGTCGCTATCGCCACATTGATGACGATTGCAAGTGGGATGCACTTGAAGGTATTGAGTAATCATAATCAACTAACCATCTAAAGACAAGCAAGATGAAAGTTACAGCATTTATCCGTCAGAAGCAGGTTGCCAAGAACAACACTACTGACAAGAGCACCATATTCTTCCGTATTCGTGATGGCAAACTCGACATCAAGGTTGCCAGCGAACTCTCCATCAATGCCAATCACTGGAGTGATGACCGCCAAGGCTACAAGCTCCGTGTGAATACTGTCTCTGATGCAGTCAAGCGTGAACTCGACCGCAAGGTCAGGGAAATCACCGACCTTATCAATGACAAGTATCACAAGGGAGTTGATGGCAAGTGGTTGAAGCACCTCATTCAGTTGTATCACCATCCCAACATGATTTATTCTGAGGATGGCATCGATACCCGACTGACCAACCAGATTACAGAGTACTATAACCATCGAAAGGTGGCTAACTGTACCATCTATACCTCGCATACCATCATCAAGAAGATTAAGCACTTCGAGCTTTACATGCAGAATGTCAAGCGTCGCAAAGGCTATGTCATGTATGCAGAAGCCATTACCGAGGAAGACCTTTATCTTTTCAAGGAGTACCTTCTTGACGAGTATATCATCTTCCAAGACCATCCTGAGATCTTTGAAGACCTGAAGGAGTGGCAGAAGCCAAGGGCAGAAATGTCCGAGAATGGTGCGTATGACATTCTTCACCGCCTTCGTACTGTCATGAAGTGGGTTGACTTCAACGGCATTCCAACGACAAAGCCGTTCAGCCGCTTCGAGTTGAAGGCTCCGACCTATGGCACTCCATGGTATCTGACTCTTGAAGAAAGAGACAGAATCTGGAACCTTGATTTGTCTGCCGAGAAGAACCAGTTGAAGTTCCATCGTGACATCTTCATCTTCCAGTGCTGTGTTGGTTGCCGTATGGGTGATATTGGCAGATTCACCAAGGATAACATCGTCAATGGTGCTTTGGAGTACATCCCACATAAGACTGCCGAGAGCTCAGGCAGACTTGTGAGAGTTCCGCTGAACCAGAAGGCTCGTGAAATCCTTGACAGGTATAGTTGGCGCAAGACCACGCTTCTCCCTTATTTCGAGGATTGGGAGTACAACGATGACATCAAGAAACTCTGTACCATGGCAGATGTGACTCGCATCGTTTCGGTACTCGACCCGAAGACTCGCACCGAGGTGAAGAGACCACTCAATGAGATTGCAAGCAGCCACATGGCTCGACGCACCTTCATCGGCAACATGTACAAGAAGGTCAAGGATCCAGACCTTATTGGCTCGATGTCAGGTCATGTCGAAGGCTCCAAGGCTTTCGCCAGATACCGCACCATCGATGATGACATGAAGCGTGAACTCGTTGACATGATCAACTGACACACCTGCTCTGCCACACTTGCTCTGATGTACTAACGTTCTGTCTGGCAGATGTCCCTATACCGCATCTGCCGACAGGACACATGTCAAACCTTTTAATACTGCAAATCAAAGAAGAAGCATATTCAATGAATACCCCCACCTCCTGACCAATGGATTGGTCATCAGGTACCGAGAGAATCAACCGCTTTTATCACTGATATACTTACTATGTCACAGAAGCATTTTACTCATGAGGTCTTCCTCACTCATGCAGTGAGTCTTGACCTACTGGATTACCTCTGTCCAGTTCACAAGAAAGAGGTGTTGAGAGTCGATGCTTTCCGCGACCTTCTCAACAAGACCTGCCAGCAGCCTACAGGTGCAATGACCAAGGAGGGTACTCCACTGGTCGTTACCCCTGGGCAACTGGTAACGTCGGTTTCCGAACTCGCACGAGTGTGGGATTGGCACAGGGACAAGGTTCGTGACTTCCTCAATGGACTTGCCGAACGTGATGTTCTCACGATCGACATGCACAAGAAGTTCATGGTTCTTTCATTCCCTTATCTGGCAGACCGTATCTCAGCCTATGCTCCAAAGGCTGATGACAAGGTATCTGCCGACCCAACACCTTCGCCTGATGGAGCAAGCGAAGAAAAGGGGCAGAAGAAGGAAGGCTCACCTGTCACTCAGAATGTGGCTACTGCAACCGAGGGTGCTGCAACCAAGGAGGCAAAGGCTGGCAGTCAGAATGATGGTGAGAAGCGAGAAGGTGTTAATCCTGGTACTGCCAGACGTGGCGGTTACATGCAGGAAGACCTCTTCTCTGGTGTTGATAACTCTGGCACTCAGCAAGTGCCGGATAATACTAACCAAAAGAAGGCTGAATAATGGATTTATACTCAATGATTCAGGCTGGTGGTCGCATGAATTTCACGGTCACTGGCGAGGATCTTGTCCAGTTCGCAGAGACCATTATCGAGAAGACTATCGCTATGCGAGATGCCGAATTGGCAATGGCTCCAAAGGACGAGACCTATTTAACGACTGACGAGGTCATTGCTAAATTCCATGTCTGCAAGACCACCTTGTGGACTTGGGAGAAGAATGGCTATCTGATTCCTTCACGCTGGGGAAAGCGTAAGACGTATGCCTTATCGGAACTCCATGCGCTCATGAAGGACAAGAAGAAGCGTCTGCCGAATCTTGCTGCTCAGGAGAACAAGTTGGCAGATACGCTTGGAAAGGAGGTGCAGGGCTGACAGGTATCTCTGATGATGGGCATGGTCAGCAGTTGTACGCTGTCATAGCCTATCCTCAGAGCCTTGCAGGAACAACAGAATGGTGATGTCCTTTGGCAGACACACCATGCCTTACCCTTTTCCCTTTTGTCAATGCTGGATTTATGACCAGTTTCACCTCTTGATCCTCATTCAAGGCACAAGCAGTGAACCAGGCTTTCCGGCATAGACACACCCAAGGGTGAAGGGATGCCAAAGCGACACATACTATATTATATGTAGTAAGAGTCGCCCTGGCATTGATTCGAGACCATCCTTCTACTCGGACATTACGCAGCAGACAGAGGTCAGCGAGGTGTCTCTGACCACAGTCCGCTATCATGCGTAAAATCCGTTTCTGGAGGCTTTGTCGAGGTCGTAAGACCATGGCTCTGCCGATGGCTCACCACCTGTCCTGCAGCCTGTCTATTCATCTATTGCAAACATCTTCGATGCCTACGGCTATAACCTTGGTTTTACCTTCGTTAAGTCTTGTATCTGACACGATCCAGCAGAGCTGAAACGATGTCCGTCAGACGTAACGACCGCTTTGCGGTAAGGGGTTTTACGGGGTTGGGGAGCAAGTGTATGTTTTCTATGCCCAGAAAACAACCATCCCTTCGGTCGGGAGCATCAAGATGCTGGCACATAAATGTGAAGGAGGCTATTATGAATAATACCCAAGAACCCCAAACCCCTAACTCTTCTCGTAAACATAAGGGAGGTCGTCCACCCTTAGCAGAGGAACAGAAGCGAACCGTATGCAAGAAGGCTTACTTCACTATTGAAGAGGCTAAATGCGTCGAACTCGCTGCTGATGAAAACAGGATGTCTGACTCAGAGTACATGAACCAGATGACTATGAACGGCTATGTCAAGGCTCCTATAGATCCTGACTTCGCCAAGGACTTCAGGGCAGCTGCTAACATGGCTGGAAATCTCAACCAGTTGGCATACCAAGCCAACAAGGCTGGCTTCAGCAGTGTGGCAAAGGATATGCTTGATTTGCGTTCAAGGCTTCATGGTGTACTCGACATAATCTACCGCTGGATATGATGCCCAAGATAAGTAACGGTTCTACCTTCGGGGGAATCGTCAATTATGCAAACGACATCAAGGACAAGGACACAACAATTCTTGCTTCTCGCGGAGTTGATCTTCGGAGCAACTACACCATAGCAAAGTCTTTCAAGATTCAGGCTATGATGAACCAAAGGGTGCAGAATTGTGTCGGACACTTTGCGCTTTCATTTCCTCCAGAAGACGCACATCGTTGCACTGACGGATTCATGCGTAAACTGGCAATGGAGTATATGAAGAAGATGGGCATCACTGATACCCAGTTTGTCATCTTCCGACACCATGACCACGACCATGACCATGTGCATGTTGTCTATAACCGAGTCAACGATTTCGGCAAGACCATATCTGACGGATGTGATGTAGAAAGGGCAATCGCCATTTGTCAGGCGATGACCCGACACTATGGTCTTCACTGGAGTGATGGCAAGATGAAGGTCAACCGTGACCGACTCAAAGGCAAGGCAGTTGTCAAGTATGCCATCTTTGATGCAGCACAGAAAGCATTGCCTGGCAGTCGTACATGGCAGGATTTCATCGATCGTATGAAGGAGCAAGGCATTCAGGTCAAGGTCGCACCTCGTGAAGGTGGCAAAGGCATGGGAGTTGTCTTCACCAAAGGCAATGTCTCAATGAGTGGTTATCAGGTTGACCGACGCAGTTTGACTTTCTACATGTTGAACCAGCAGTTGTACAACATCAACGCTCTGTTGCCTAAAGACCAGTGGTTGCCTGATGAACCAATGATTCATGAGGTCAAGTTTGACGATATGGATTCCGATGTCCGTCTGCCGAAAGTTTCCTTTGGCAAGGAAGACGAGTATGTCGAAGACAGTAGCGTGAATATCTATGATGATAATAACGATTCTGCCTTTTTCGATACCGACGCGGCTGCCGAACTTGCTTCCAACGTGGCTGCTGCAGCTGTCGAACTTGCCGTTGGTCCGACTGTGGTTCCGACCTCAGGAGGTGGCGGTGGTGGCAGTTCCAGTGGCTGGGGCGATGACGATGATGATGACGAGAAGAAGAAAAGGAATAGACCTAAGTTCCATCGTTAATACATTTAGAATATGCCGAATAATACTACAAAACCCAAGCTTAAACCTGCAAGGATGATAACCAAGGAGAAGGTTCAGGAAGTGAAAGACAAGATGGCTGATATTTCATCCACAGTTGTCTCTTCACAGACTGTGTCTGCACATCCTGCTGAATCTTCTGAGCAGGTCGAGGATGCTGATGTCATTGTTCCTGTCAGTAAGCCAGATTCTGAATCTGTTGATGTGACGGAGAATCCGCCTATCGATGGCGAGTTTACAGACAAAATGCTCAAAGATATTGACGTGCATGACTTCTGTTTCATCTTGGAAACGATGTACAACTATACAGCTGATCACAGAGAAGAAGCGAAGCGCAAGGAACGTGAAGAGAGCAGACGTAAGCAGGAAGAAGCAGGTATCGATGTCATCACTCCTGAGAATGCTCTTGTAAAGTGTACTGGTTTCATGAACGACATTCTGACCGGATATAATCTCTACAAGAAGCATGAGAGTGCTATTGACAAGCAACAGACGAAGTCCAAGGAGATTGCAGATACACAGAACGAGACCGTCAAACGTCTTGAAACCGTTATCGGCAGGATTGAGGACGTGCAAGGAGTTAAGGTACCAAAGCGACCTCCATTCCCTTCATGGGCATGTCTGGCTTACATGTTCTGGCACTGGCCTATGTATGGTTTTGCTTTTCTCTGGCAGTCGAAGTACTT
>JAKSIF010000083.1 GCA_024398965.1 Fibrobacter sp.
TATATCAAAGAATAAACCGAGAAATTTCCATGAATACTTGCCCCCACTGCGGCGCGGAACTTAAACCCGACGCAACTTTCTGCCGCCACTGCGGTAGCGACAAGAATACCGGCTGGAAAGACGGAGCCGAATTCGCCGACGAAGAACTTCCCGACTACGATGAGATTTTGGAAAATGAATTTGGAGAGGACTCCCTGGGTAACAAGAAGAAGCCCCGCGGAATGGGTGTCATTGGCACCATCGCAGCCATCATTGTGGCTCTGGCCTTCGTAGCTGCAATGACACTACATTGATCCTTCCAAAAGCCCATAAAGAAAAAGCCGAGACATTTGTCCCGGCTTTTAAAGTATGCAAGGCCTTAGGCCAAGGTCTTTTCCAAGGCTTCGAGGGTTTCCGCAGCCTCGGAGAAGTCGTAGTCCTCGATGAGTTCCTTGATCTTGTGAATGAGTACATCCTGCTCGCGGCTGAACTGAATTTCTTCAATATCATCCATAATTCGCTTACACATAGTTGAAGAGCAGGAGTCTATGGCTTCCTTAAGCATTTCCACAGCATTCTTCAGCTTCGTATTGGCTTCCGGATCCTTTACCTTTACAACAGGGGCATTCTGTTCATTGGCAATATTGGAAAGAACCACATCCAGGTCTGTCACAAGGTCCTTCAGGGCATTTTCGAAGTTATTGAATCTTGTCCAGTCAAGTTCGCCACGATTCAGGGAACTTTCCAGATCCGCAGCAAAATTCAAGACATGGTTCGAGCCAATCGTTCCGCAAAGGCCCTTAACCGTATGGACGATTCGAGCCGCTTCTTCACGCTGGTTATTCTCCAGGATATGACGTAAGTTGAAGCTGGATCCGCCGTAATCCCTGACAAATCCCTGCAAGATCTTCAAGTATATGCTCTTGCTGCTATTGGCATGATAGAATCCCAGGGACGCATCAAAGTCACGAACCTTCTGGAAAGAATTGACAAAACTTTCATCTTCCGGAGAAATCTGATTACGGTCATCCTTTACGCTGATGTCATTGGCAACAGGAGCCTCCACCACCGTCAAGAACTTTGCCAGCTCTTCGTACAAAAGCGAAGGATCGATGGGCTTTACGATATGGGCGTTCATGCCGGCTTCAAAGCATTCCTCGGTATCCTTCTGGAATGCCCTTGCGCTCATAGCAAGAATAGGCAGTTTCTTGAAATATTCCCCTTCACGTTCACGAATTGCCTTCGTAGCTGTCAAGCCATCCATAATGGGCATCTGGATATCCATAAGCACCAGGTCAAAGGAATCTTCCTTCAGAACTTCCAGGGCTTCCTTACCATTATTGGCGATCATGGTTGTCAATCCCACGCTGTTCAACAGGGAAACCGCCAGTTCCTGGTTCATCTGGTTGTCCTCAACCAACAGGATCTTGGCATCCTTGAAGAATATCTTGCGTTTTTCCTTCTTGGAAGAACGTTCATAGGACTGCTTCAAGCCGAACGCTTCCTGCATACCATTCAACAGGGAACTAATCTGCAAGGGCTTAGACACATAGCTATTGAAACCAAGTTCCTTCGCCCTGGATACGTCCTTCTCGTCAAAATGAATAGGATGCATCAAGACCTTGGGAACCGCCTTCATGCTCTCACCAAGACCGCGCGCAAAATCAAATCCTGACATGATTGGCATATTGAAATCCACCAGGAACATGTCATAGGCAGCCTCACCAGCTTCCTCGTGGGCCTGAATAAGGTCGAAGGCTTCATCGACGGAACTGGCCTCTTCAACAACGCAATTCAGCTTCGTCAGGTAATGTCTCAAGACATCGCGAAGATTCTCGCAATCATCCACAAGCAGGATATTCTTGTTTCTAAAGTTGGATTCAGACTTCCAGCGAGGTACGCCCACATTGGGAGCAACTGGCAAAGTAATCGTAAAGAAGAACCTGGAGCCGACTCCGGATTCACTTTCAACCTGGATTTGACCACCCATCAATTCAACGAGGGATTTGGAAATCACAAGGCCAAGGCCCGTTCCACCGTACTTACGTGTAGTAGAACCATCCGCCTGGGTAAAGGCATTAAAGAGACGGCCAAGCTGTTCCGGAGTCATACCGATACCAGTATCCTTGACGCAGAATGCAAGCTTTACGTTGTTTCCACTCTGCTGCACCAGCTTGACACTCAGGGTAATGTCGCCCTTCTCGGTAAACTTGGTTGCATTATTGATCAGGTTGGTAAAAATCTGGGAAAGTCTCAAGGGGTCACCCATCAAGACTTCAGGAATTTCCGGATCCACATCCACTATCAATTCAATGGGGCGACCGGCAATTCTAACCTCGGCCAGGGCTGCCACCTCGTTGATTACATCATGAAGGACAAGCTGTGTAATTTCAAGTTCCTGCTTCTTGGCCTCGATCTTGGAGAAGTCAAGAATGTTATTGATAATTCCCAGCAAAGACTTGGCCGCATGGCTAATACGATCTACAAAGTTACGTTGTCTTTCGTCAAGGGGTGTTTCAGAAATCAGGTGAGCCATGCCGATAATGGCATTCATCGGCGTACGAATTTCGTGACTCATGTTGGCCAGGAACTCACTCTTTGCCTGGGTTGCCTGTTCGGCAATCTCTCGTGCAGCCATGACCTCCGAAATGTCGATCATGGTAAGCATGTAACCCACCACAGATTCCTGCACCTTCAAGGTACATGCTTCTCCGCGGAACCACGTTTCTTCCATGGAAGACTCGGACTTCAACATAAAGGAATCCTGCCAAACTTCATCCCTGTAGAAGGCGTCGTTGATGGCGTTAACCACATTCTTCGGAATTCCGTTCTGAGCAAGATCATCGATTCCAAGTCCAATAAGGGAACGCCAGTCCTTGTCCAGGAACTCGGCCAGCTGCTTGGACATGTACTTTACCTTACGGTCGCGATCAAAGATGACCAAGATGGAGTGGTCGTTGGAAAGCATGATGGTATCCAGGATGGTATCCTTCTGGATACCACTGGTTTCATCGTTAATCATGAAAAGATAACGCATTGCGCCGTCATCTTCCACGAGAACCTGGAATACAATACTCCACCATGCGATTTCCCCGTCGGTATTTCGAACAGGAATCAGAATCTTACGTTCGCTGGCATGCATCTCGCCACCCATGGCAACACGGTGAGCGAACTTCTTGAACTGATCCATGGGGAAATACTTAAAGAGGATCTCGCCCTTAATATCTTCACCATTATTCAAATAGTTTACGATGTAGGCACTTGCATGAAGAATATCGAAGGAGTCATTAGTCAAAATCAGCCTGAAGTTATCGCTACCCAGCAAGGTATCGAAAATGGTACTGGAACTTACGCTATCATTCAGGTCCCGCTGGATAAACTTACGGAATAGAATATGGGCAACCAAGGCCGCAAATCCCATCAGAAGCAAAACAATAAAGCCAACCACAAGGATGATGGTATTCATATTGCCTTCGATACCGGCAATAATCTTGTTCTGCTGCATCACATGAACCACATAGAACGGCGAATGCTGAAGCGGGGCCACCATGAACACCAGGTGCTGGCGATGTTCATTGGTTCGTTCAAAGCGAAGAACCTTCCCTGCCATGAGAGAATCTGCATCAAACATGTCCTCGATCATGGAAAGCAGGTTGGCTACGCTATCCTGCACCACCTTGCCTCGACTTGTTTCGTAGGGGAAATAGGTGAAAAGGTTGTTGTTTTCCATGCCAACCAGCAAGGATACACCGCCCTCATCGCGAGCCAAGGCGGATATGGCCATGCGAACCTTGTGAAGATCAAGATCCTCAGCTACAGCACCCTTGAATTTCTGGTCCTTGTCCCAAATCGGGTACGACAAGGTCATAACCTGCTTTCCAGCCTCAGACCTGATTTCAGGACCAGTCATGGCGAGGCCACGTTTTCTTGATGATTCCAGGTACCAAGCCGTTGTACGGACTTCGGTCTTGCCCTTGCCCAGCTTATAGCCTTTATGGGAATAAAATTCGCCATCCCTGTTGCCGTAGAGAATGTCGACCAGGCCTTCACCATTCTGGAAGTACTTGGCCATAACACCCTTGACCATGTTTTCCTTGGGAGTCTGCTGAATTTTCTTGGCCAAGCCAAGGAAACGATCCTGGGCATTTACAATATAGCCGTCAATTTCACTAACAACCTTGTCCTGCAGGTTTGCCTCGGTTGATGCATAAGCAGACGATACCAGGATCGACTTGACTGATGTAACAAAGATGGCAATCAACAAAACCGTGGCAACCAGCATAGGAATGCTGTACACCAAGGAAATCTTCCAGCGGAGACGTCTGCGCTGGGCGTTAAGAGGACTATGATGTTGATGATGAGTCACTAACTAATACCCGTTCCCAAAAGAGTTTCTACCCCATGAACTTTTCGTAGAAGAGAGGCAGATCCTTCTCTATTTCCATGAATGCGTCAACCACATCCGGATCAAACTGAGTTCCCCTGCCCTTTCGGATTTCTTCCACCGCGATTCTATGAGGGAAGGGATCCTTGTAGGGCCTGCGAGAAACCAGAGCATCGTAGACATCGGCTACTGCCATAAGTCTTGCGCCAACAGGAATGTCCTCCCCCTTCAGCTTATTCGGATAGCCTTCGCCGTCCCAACGTTCATGGTGGCTGAGAGCAATATCGGCAGCAATCTTGACAAGGGGAATTTCGGAAAGTTCACGCATTGCACCGAGCAACACATCGTAACCAATTTGAGGATGCTTGCTCATGACCTCTCTTTCGTCTATGGTCAGCTTAGCGGGCTTTCGCAAAATTTCATCGGGAATGCCCACCTTGCCGATATCGTGCAAGGGAGCCGCAGTCGCATAAAAGTCAACGTAGTCCAAAGAAGGAATGGACTTTGAAAATTTTGGATTCCTACGGAGCTTTTCGGCAAGCATCTGCACCAGGGACTGGGTTCTGCGAATATGTTCGCCAGTATCGGTGTCGCGATGTTCTGCCAATGAACCCAAACTAGCCAGCATAACCTTCAGGGTCTTCCTGAGTACAATGGTCTTTTCGTCCACCAGGTCATGGAGGTGGTCGCGCTGCTGCTTGAATTCCAACTGGTTCTTGATACGCAGGCGGACAAGATCCGGATTGAAGGGCTTCGTAATATAGTCTACGGCACCAAGATCCAAGCCGATCTGTTCGCTTCGAGAATCAGCCTTTGCAGTCAAGAAGATAACGGGAGTATTATCGACCAAGCCGCGGCTACGCATTTCACGCAGTGTTTCGTACCCATCCATCTCAGGCATCATAACATCAAGAAGGATAAGATCTGGCTTTACCTTCTCCGTGAGTACAAGGGCCTTCTTCCCGTTTAGGGCAACATACATGTCGTAGTCATTGGATAGGATACCTTCCAACACTTCAATATTGGTCTTGGTATCGTCAATAACTAGGATTTTTGCTCTTTCAAATTCCATATCTTGAATATATGCTTTCAAAATGAAATAAAGCAAGTTATTTTATTCCAAAGTGGAATAAAATTGCGTTTTTTCACACAAAAAAAGGGATTTTAGATGCTTTTTGTAAGAAAAGACCGTTGCAGCTTTATAAAGGCGTTCACAGAATCGGCATAATTCCAGATTCCACCCAGACAGGCAATCCCGGAAATTCGGCTTTTTAGGTCAAATTTTCCAGAAATTTCCTCGATACACTCCTGGTCCAAGCCTCCCCAGAGAATCAGGGGAATACCGGAAGGTTCCGCCTTGGAAATATCACCCAAGATGTCCTCCCCAAGAGTCTTCACTGGCTCAAGGGCGGAAAGGGGCTGAAAGACAGGGCCAAGCAAGGCACCGGAAACCCACTGGGGCAAGGCGGCCACTTCATCCAGGTTCCTGCAAAGCACGATCGTGTTCACCCTCTTCCAGGATTCACGAACCTCCCCTGCCAAGAAGGATGCTTCCAGGACGCAGCCTCGGACATCCAGCTGTTCTGCCATGTCGGGAGTCCCTCGGACCCAGATTCGGTCTCGGTACTCCATGGGCAACGACAAGAGCCAACGGTCATAGTCCTCGACCCTGGCGGTCCTTTTTTCAGATCCATAGCGAAGTTGCTTATCGAGGATCAGGCGGGTCAAACCGCGCTTGAACATTTCCTCGATATCGTCGTATTCGCCGGCAAAATCATCCGGACTCGTTGTCAGCCATAGCTTTAGCATGCGGTGAATATAGTAAGACGCACTGTTTTTTGGTTGCAAACGCACTCTTGTTTTCATCAAAAATTGAGTATTCTCACAACAAGTAGGAATTTCGTAATAAAATTAAAAACAAGTTTAGTCCAACGACAGCGGATTTTGTAAAGACCGATAACAGATTGTTGTAAAAAACAGCAAAATTTTTGATGAAATTTAAAGTTTTTTGAATTTTCTCCTCAAAAACTAAGTAAATTTACGTTGGATTTTTGTAAAATCACGATTTTATATAATTAACCCAATAATTGGAGACACACATGGCAAAAAAGATGATTGCGTGTGACGGTAATGAAGCTACCGCTAACGTTGCGTTTGCAGTGAGCGAAGTAGCAGCAATTTACCCGATTACACCGTCCAGTCCGATGGCAGAACATGCCGACAACTGGAGCGCAGCTGGTAAGAAGAATATTTGGGGCCAGGTTCCCCGCGTTTTTGAAATGCAGTCCGAAGGTGGCGCTGCCGGTACCGTTCACGGTGCTCTGCAGGCTGGCGCTCTGACCACTACCTTCACCGCTTCCCAGGGTCTTCTGTTGATGATCCCCAACATGTACAAGATCGCCGGCGAACTGACCCCGACCGTCTTCCATGTGACCGCCCGTGCTCTTGCTATGCAGGGCCTTTCTATTTTCGGTGACCACTCCGACATCATGGCTTGCCGCCAGACCGGTTTCGCTATGCTGGGCTCTTCCTCCGTTCAGGAATGCCAGGACATGGCTCTCGTGGCTCACGCTTCTACTCTTGAATCCCGTGTTCCGTTCGTTCACTTCTTCGACGGTTTCCGTACTTCTCACGAAGTCATGAAGATTGAAGCTCTCGAAGACGGCGTTATCCGTAGCGTCATCGACGAAAAGTACGTGAAGGCTTGCCGCGAACGCTGCCTCACTCCGGACCGCCCGACCATGCGCGGT
>JAKSIF010000084.1 GCA_024398965.1 Fibrobacter sp.
AGAGGATCATCTAGCAAGGCTGCCTAAATGCTTCCACACATGTTGATGATGCCTCCAATAAAAAGGAAAAACAATGAAACTCTCAATACTCAAAAAAATGGCATTGCCGCTAATTACGGTAGCAGCTTTTGCGAATAATGCTAGTGCGGCCTACGTTGATTATTACCAGGTTGTTGATATGACTAGTACTAGATACTTGACAAATATGAAGTACAACTCTACCACGGGCTGGTTATCTTTTGACGATGAATTTAAGAAAAATTCATCTTTAATTGAAAATCGTATCTACGATTTCATTTTTGCCGAAAAGCTTAAAGAAACTAGTTTTGTTTACCATGGTATGGAGGAATATTATGGTTACGGAATACTAACGGATTCTCCAAACAAGGATTATGTTTCCTCCATAATAAATTTTGATGAAAGTAACGGCAGGTTTTGCTCAGTAGAATCAGAATGCTCCTCTCCAAAGCGAATCTTCGGTATAATAAAAGCGGTTGCTAGCCGTTCAGACAACTCTTATGGGATTTACATAAAGGAACAGGTTGATTCTCTAAAAAATGCAGGTTTTTCATCTTTTAGAATTTTTCCAAGACGCATTGGTTATAGCAATGAATTAGGTTCTTATAGCTATTATGCAGATAATTTACATGCTACAGTTGCGCTAGTCAATTATCTTGATTTGCATTTTACATTAGGCTCCATTTCTGCCTATGTAACAAAATCTGATCTTAATGGAAAAAATCGTAGCTCTGTAACGTATACAAAGGCTGATGCTGTAACAGAAATAGATATCAATAGTGTTGACGATAATGTTACACTGGTTGCAGATTTTTCTCGAAAGTTTAATAATTATGGGGTGTATAAGATTGTACAGTATTATGATGGAAGTGACTGGAAAGAATTGTCCACACCAATTCTTTATTCGGATGACGCTGATGGGTCGATCACTACAATAGTGAGTAGCGCCATGGCAAATACTCTTGCCATTCATACGTCAAGTTTTGATGGCGTGAAAATTCGCATGGGTATTACAGAAGAAGAGTCTCTGGATACACTTTATTCAAATGTCTTGACGCTCAATATAGTGAATCCATACACTATAACGTATATTGATGCGGACGGAAATGAATTACCTTCTAGTATTGTTTATGAAGGCGAAGTTCCTAATCTCCCAACTTTACCTGTACGAGATGCTGGTGCTGTGTATAAGTATTTTATTGCATGGACTCCTGAAATTGTTGCCGCATCTGAAAATGCTACATATACGGCTTTCGTTGATAGTATCTTTGTAGATAATAGCATCCGTTTAACAGCCTCTGTGGCCGCTGGTCAGCAGGTTATGTTTAAAACGCCATCTCCGTGCGTATCAGCTTCTGTTTGGGCTGTCGAAGGACCTTCTGGTTTTGTGATGTCTGATTTTTCATATGAAGCGGGTAATCAATATTTAGTATTGGTTAATGTTAGTGTAGATACTCGCAGTACAATTTGTAAAACAGATATGCTAGTTCATACTCTTGAAAAATCAGGGAAAGCATTCATCTATGTTAACAGCGATAAAACCGCAGGATATGTAAATGTTTCTGAGGGACTCCTTTCTACTAGTAATGTAGATGTTGATCTTGTTGCCGGATTGCCTTTCGGTGCCGTCACCATTGCAGCAGACCGATCCTCTGCAACTATCGATGGTACTTCTGACGTAGCTGTTGCTGATATGGATGGCATCGAGGTTTCTGGCGACGTAACTCTCAACCGTAGCTATGTCGCTGGTAAGTACTCCACTGTCATGCTGCCCTTTGCTACGAGCGCAAGCAACGTGCCCGGCGTCAGTTTCTATGGTCTCCATGATGTAGTGAAAAAAGATGGCGAATGGCAAGTCCAGGTGTCTCCTGTCAGCGAAATTCAGGCAAATACCCCGTACATCGTGGTTGCCTCAGATGATGCAAGCAATCTTGTAGTAACCGGTGGCGTCACCTTCAATACCACCACTGGAACCAAGTCCAGTACCGCTGGCGACTGGCAGTTCGTGGGTACCTATGAGTTTAGGAACTGGGACGAAGACCACAATGCCGAAGAAATCGGAACCACCTATGGCTTTGCTAGTGCGGAAGGCGATAACGACGGTGTAAGCATCGGAACCTTCGGTAAGGTCAAGGCCGGCGCCTACATCTATCCCTTACGCGCCTACTTGCGCTATGTGCCAGTTGTAACCCCCAAGCCCGCTTCAGCCCTTGCCAAGTCTCGCACCGTGGCAAGCATTGACAATCTCCCGGAATCCATGGACGTGGTCATTGTGGGCGGTGACTCAGACGAGGAAACAACCGTTATCGGAACCATTAACACCCGCACTGGCGAATTCCGCAACGCAGGTGACCGCTGGTTCGACCTGAAGGGCCGATTCCTTGGCGTCAAGCGCCCGACCGCTAAGGGAACCTACTACAACAATGGAAAGAAAGTCATTGTCAGGTAAGCCGAAGCGTGGCTATGTCAAGCCGGAAATGAAAATCGTTAAGCTGAAGGCCCGCACAAGCCTGCTCCAGGCAAGCGGATCTTCGGACAACGATTTACCAGAAACATTGAAAGTTATAATCATATAAAAAAGGAAAACCATATGCAGAAGAAAGAATACAAGGCTCCGAAAATGAAGGAAGTCAAGCTGAAGGCTCGCACAAGTCTCCTTGCAGGAAGTAGCGAACTTGGCGGCGGTCTAGGCTACAACGCCGATGCCGTGGAAAACACCAAGGCCTAATTCGCCTTTGCGTTTTCAATTTGCGGTAAAAAAACGAAAGTCCTTCCGACCAAAATCGGAGGGACTTTTATACTTTAAAGAATAAAGGGCAATAAATATAATGGCCTCAACTCCAGGGAACCCTGATGACTGCAGTCTTGCTGTGAGAACAGGAACTGCCTGCCGACGCATCTGCTGTAACGCTCTGCAAATTTGCTTATGGAGTCATGATTCCTGACAGCGGAAGACTTGATTTCTATGGGGACAACCTTGTTCCTGTCCGTCACCAGAAAGTCCACCTCGTAAGAGTGCGTACTGTTCTCTTTTGCCCAAGTGTGGTAGAAAAGGTCCCGTCCGCAGGTGGTTAGAATCTGGGCGGCAACATTTTCATAAAGATATCCAAGGTTGGCGTCAAGCTTGTCGCTCAGCAGCTTCTTGTAGATTCCTTCGTGATCGCCGTTTCCGTTGTTAAAGAGTATTGTAGTAAACAAGCCTGTGTCAGAAAGATAGAGCTTAAAGTTGTTTGGCTCCCTTGTCTGAAATAATGCCGGGCTCGGTTCCGTGACGTGGTAACAAGGCTGTACGATTTTGGAATCGATCAAATCGAAAAGGCGATCCTCGTCCTTGGACGTCTTTTTCTTCCCGGTGGCTGCGGTCAGTACAAAACGCTTTTTCTTGAGGGCGAGTTGATTCGGAACCGACTTGAACATGTCGGACAGTCTGCCCGATGCGTCAATTTTCTTGAGGTCTTCCAGATATAGCCCGATGATTTCACGCTTGACCTCGTCAACTCGGTTGAAGTTGTTGAAACGGATATAGGCGTCAACGGCCTGTGGCATGCCGCCTACGGCAATGTAAAGCCTGAAGTTTCGCATGAGGGTGCGGTTTGTAGAATCTCCCAAAGAAGTCCCTGACTTTGCGATGGTTTTAAGCAGGTCCGTGTTTTCGCCAATGGCCCACATGAACTCTTCGTAGTCCATTGGATGAACGCTGATTTTGTGTTCTTCAGAGGGGATGACAATGCCTTTCACATTCTTTTTTATGGAAATCAGGGAGCCGGTCTCAATGAAATGGTATCGGCCATCTTTTACAAGATACTTGATTGCCTGGCGGACCTTGGGATAAAGCTGGATTTCGTCAAAAATGATGACGGATTCTCCTTCGTAGAGAACCACGTTTGTTTCGGCCTGTAGGCGCAGAAAAAATCGATTCAGGTTGGCGACATCCCTAAATACGTCCAGTAACTCGTCGGTAACATTCGCAAAGTCGATTTTGATGTAGGACCTGTATTCCTGCTTTGCGAATTCCTCGGCGATGGTTGATTTGCCCACGCGCCTTGCCCCTTCAAGCAGGCAGGCGTATTCTCCGGCAAGGTTCTCTTTCCAGTACAGAAGTTTGTCGTAAACTTTGCGTTTAAACATGAAAAATCCAATTTATAGATGTAATTCAACATGAATATAGTGAATTTGTGGAGATATTTCAATATAAAAACATGCCTGTAGTGGATTTTCTGCAGGATTATTGCTGTAAATTTTTTATACTTTAGGGCGAAGAATTGACAAAATGTCGTTTTGTCGCCCTAATGAGAATGCTATGGATTTTTCCAGATACGATAATTTTTTCCTTCTGTTGCGTATTGCGCTTGGGTGTCCGGGGGCAAGTGTTGGCGCGTTTCCGCGGCTGTCTGCGGATGAGTGGGAACGCATTTACAACGAGGCGGACCGGCAGACTCTTCTGGGGCTTGCGTTTGACGGGGTGATGAAGTTGCCTCAGGAGCTGCGCCCTCCCATGGAACTGATGTTCCAGTGGGCCAGCGAAGCGGAATCCTTTAGTGGCCTGAACAAGATTTTGAATGAGGAAGCCGCAAAGCTTACGGAATTTTTCAAGGGGCATGGCAGAAGCTGCGCCGTTTTGAAAGGCCAGGCCAATGCCCGCCTTTACCCGAATCCGCTTTGCAGGCAGCCGGGTGACATCGATATCTGGGTTTCCGGCGGGAAAAAGAGCGTCGTGGGTTTGCTGCGGGAAACTGGAATGCAGGAATCGCAGAAGGCTTCGCCGCACCACACCCACATGAAAAATGACCGTGGAATTGATGTGGAAGTTCATTTCCGCACGTCTTCGGGCAACTACAATCTGTTTACGACAAGGCGGCTGCTGAAATATCTGGACAGGGAAATCCTGAACTCGGTGGAGGTTCCCGAAGGTTTCTGCGCCCATTCCACGAAGTTTGCGCTGGCCATGCAGCTGTCGCATATCTACCGTCATTTTATAGGCGGCGGGGTAGGGCTCCGGCAGATTGTAGATTACTATGTGTTGCTTAGGCATTCCAGCGAAAGCGAACGCCGCGAACTGATGGCGGACCTGGATTGCTTTGGATTGAGAAAAATTGCGGGCGCCCTCATGTGGCTGCTTCGTGAATCGTTTGGTCTTGACGAAAGTCTGATGCTTTGCAAGCCCGACGAATTCCGTGGACGGTGGCTCCTGCGGGAAATCCTGCAGGGTGGCAACTTTGGTCGCCATGTAGGAGGCGGTCGCCTCAAATGGCTCTACTGGTGGCTTGGCAAGCGCAAGAAATCCTTAAGTTACTGGCGCTTCGATTTGGCGGAAACCTTCTGGGCGGAAGTCGATTACTGGAAAGTTTTTGTAGAAAACACTTCGACACGAATCCGGCTGCGCAAGATTTCCCTTAGGGACGAGAAGTTCTGATATTCAACGCTTCTTTCTTTTTGCTATTTTTTGACATAGAAAAAATTTAACCAAGGAAATTAATATGTGCGATTGCTGCAATAATAAGCGTCCTGTCCGTGTGCGTTTTGCACCTAGCCCCACTGGCTACCTCCACGTTGGTGGCGCCCGTACCGCTATCTACAACTACTTCTTCGCAAAGGCCATGGGTGGCGTTTTCTACCTGCGTATCGAAGACACCGACCGCAAGCGCTACAACGAAACCGCTCTCCACGACTTGATGCGCGACTTGAAGTGGCTTGGCCTGCAGTGGGACGAAGGTCCGGGTTGTGAAAAGGATTGCGGCCCCTACTTCCAGAGCGAACGCTTGCACATCTATAACGAACAGATCAAGAAGTTGCTGGACTCCGGCGACGCCTATTACTGCTTCTGCACCGAAGAACGCCTCCAGGAAGTCCGTGCTGAACAGGAAAAGGCCGGCGTTTCCGTGACCGGTTACGACCGTCACTGCCGTAACATTCCTCGCGAAGAAGCCGAGGCCCGCATTGCCGCCGGCGAAAAGGCTGTGATCCGCTTCAAGGTTCCCGAAACTGGCGTTACCGAATTCGACGACATGATCCGCGGCCACATCTCCTACCAGAACGAACTGCTGGACGACCTGGTTCTCATCAAGCGCGACGGTTACCCCACCTATCACTTCGCAAGTGTTTGTGACGACCACCTGATGGGAACTTCCCACGTTCTCCGTGGCGACGAATGGATTTCTTCTACTCCCAAGCACGAACTGCTGTACAAGGCTTTCGGCTGGGAACCTCCTGTATGGTGCCACCTGCCGGTGATTCTGGATAAGAACGGTGGTAAGCTTTCCAAGCGTAAGGGAGCAGCATCCGTTGGTGACTTCCGCGATCTCGGTTACCTGCCGGAAACTCTGGTGAACTACCTGGCTCTCCTGGGCTGGAATCCGGGCGACGACCGCGAAGTCATGACCATCAAGGAAATGATTGACTGCTTTACCCTGGAACGCATCAACCCGAAGCCCGCAAGCTTCGACGAAAAGAAGCTCCAGTGGATGAACGGTCAGCACATTCACATGTGCGACGACGCTATGCTCCTCGGCATTATGAAGGAAGGTCTGGCAGCTAAGGGCTTTGACCTGTCCAATGAACCGGAAGCTCGTCTCCTGGAAATCGTGAAGAACCTGAAGCCCCGCGCCCACTTCGTGCAGGACCTGGCAGAAATGTCCACCTACTTCTTCAAGGCTCCGGAATCCTACGACGAAAAGGGCGCCAAGAAGCACTTCGGTGAAGGCTCCAAGGCCCTCTGCCAGCAGGTCCGCGACATGCTGGCTTCCATCGAAGACTTCAAGACCACCGTGATCGAAAAGGAATTCTACGCTCTCGCAGAACGCATCGGCCACAAGGTGGGTGAACTGGTGGGCGCACCGCGTCTCGCTGTGTCTGGCGTTACCGCTGGTCCTGGCCTGTGGGAAATGTTCGAAATCATCGGTAAGGAAGAAACACT
>JAKSIF010000085.1 GCA_024398965.1 Fibrobacter sp.
ATTACGCAGTTTTATCCTAACTTTAAACTGTCCAACTTTTTGGGGTCAGTTCAAAACCGAGGCCTTTTTTGATGAATTGTTTTGCCGTTATTTTTCGGTAGCGGTGAAGACGCCGTCCCAGGTTTCGCCTTCGGCCACCGGCGGGTTGACCTTGTAGGCTTCACAGCGCTTGATGTAGACGTGAGAAGGCGTAGTCTTGCTACCCGGATCGCGTTCAGGATGATGGGGTTCCAGGTCAAGACACTGGGTGAAGAGTGCGATTGCTTCGTCCCACTTCATTGCCAGATAGCAGTCGCGGGCCTTTTCCCAGATGGCTACCAACTGCTTCAACTGTTCCTCGTTTTCGCAGCCGGCCTTTTCCAGAAGTTCGAAGGTCTTTACCGGAAGGCTCTTGCCCACCACGCGGACTGTATCCAGGGAACGGTAGATGAAGCGGCCTTCTTCCAGGTTCTTCTGGGTGTCTTCGCTAATCTGGATATAGGCGCCATACTGCTTTGCGGCACTTTCGAGACGTGCTGCCAGGTTCACGGCGTCACCCATCATGGTGTAGTTCTTACGCATGGTAGAACCCATGTTACCTGTCACGATGTCACCGGAGTTGATGCCGATTCTCATGTGCATGTCATGAACTACCTTGGGCCACTTGTTGCCTTCGCTAGCCCACTTGTGACGAAGTTCCATGAGCTTTCTCTGCATCTTGACTGCGGAGTAGCAGGCACTCTGTGCGTGGTTTTCAAGGGGCATGGGCGCTCCGAAGAATGCGATAATGGCGTCACCTTCGTACTTGTCCAAGGTGCCCTTGTTTTCAAGCAGGGTGTCAGTCATGGCTGTAAGGTATTCATTCAGAAGTTCAACCAGCTTACTCGGGTCGCCGATCTTTTCGGAGAAGGTGGAGAAGCTTGCAATATCGGTAAAGTAGGCACTGATGTTGGACTTTTCACCACCCAGGGTCGGCATGATTTCCTGGTTCACCATGGCGTCGATCAGTTCCGGAGATATGTACTGCTTAAACGCATTGTTGATGAAGTTCTTTTCCTTATTTTCAAAGTAGAACTGAACCACCAGTGCGGAAATGTTTGTCAAAAGCATTGCCGTTAGCTGTCTGGACATGCCTAGGTATAGCCCGCCTTCGAAGTAGCGGAAGGCGATTACGGAGTAGACAAGCATGATCACAAGAGACAGGGTAATGGATATGTAGCTCTTGAAATAAAGACCAAGTGCCAAGCAGAGGATGGAAAGCAGGATGATAATGATTGTTTGGTACTTGTCCACCAGGGTAACGATATAGTCGTCTTCCAAAATGTTCTTGATGATGGTTGCGTGGATCAGTACTGCCGGGTAGTTTTCTTCGTGGGCTGCAGGCACAAAGTCGAATAGGGCTGCTGCCGCAGATCCGAGAATGAATATTTTACCTTGGTAGAAACTGGGGTCGACGCGCTGCTTATATACATCATAGTAGGAAAGGTGCTGGAAGGTTCTTGCAGATTCGTCGGTGTTGTAGTGTCCCTTGTACTTGATTTGATACTTGCCGTATCTGTCAATGGGAATCCTCTTGACGGGGCCGAAACGGTATTCCTCTCCGGGTTTCAGATTGTTGATGACGCCAAGACTTGTGTTTTCGATATCCTTGATGATGGCGTCAGAGAGAATCGGCTGGGTAGAAAGCCAACGCTTGTCGCCCTTGTCGTAGCGGAGATCCATGTCCATGGAAAGATGGACAATCTTGCCGTCTGGAATTCTGTCTATGCTGTCCTTGAAGTAGTTGATTGTCTTGACAATGTAGGCGTTGATGGCGATTTCCTCGTCCTCTTCTTCATCTACGATGAGGAATCGGTTTCCGGACTCGTCTTCTTCGTCGTACTTCAACACAAGGTTGTTGGAAAGGGAATGGGTGCTGCCCTTTTCCACGGAATCAAGAGTTGCCGAGGTAATATGAAGCAGGGCTTCAGAGAAGTTTTCGTCTAGATGTTGACCTTCGAACAGCTGGAAATACAAAGTTCCGTCATTTGCTTTCTGAACAACGATCTTGGAGGAAATGTCTGCGATATTCTTGGACGCTTCATGCTTGAAACCCTTGGTGTTCAGTTTTTCGTGCAGGGCTAGGAACATGGGGTAACTGAAATTAGGATAAGTGGTATGAAGCTCTCCACTAGAATCCCTGTACACGCCAAATGACTTGCCTAGTTCGATATACTTTCCGACTTTAATCTTCATGTCCTTGGGATCAAGGTGGAACAAATGAAGAATCGTCATGAGCGACATTGTGGAATAGATATGGCTTGAATCAATTCGACCGATTTCAACTAGGGAGGTGTCTTCCGTAGCATCGATAAAGGGGTTGGGGAATCGGTAGAACATGCTGACATGGCGTACGGTACCATCGTTGTCCGGGTAGGCGTTTACAGAGCCGATGAATTTACCGGCCTGAGCCAATTCGGGGAACACGTTGTCGAGAAGATCCTTGGGCTCAATATGTTCCAAGGTGTCGACCTGCTCGTTTCGGATGGTGGATTTCAGTCCAATTTCCTGAACTCGCATTTCGCTACTGAGAGGGCGCCATTGAGATTCGTGCTTATAGGATTTGGAATCGTCGAACATGTCGCAGACGATGGAAACCTTGCTTTCTCTAACAGCGTCGACGAGCATTGAATCATAGTTGTAGGCTGCGAGAATTTCTGGGTAGATGGAATCCCATTCGGATTCGGGGGCGACATCGCCAAGAATCTTCATTGCTTGACTGGCTTTCAACTTACCGAAGTCCGCATTCTTGAACAAAATATCGAAACCGATAGCCGCTGCACCGCCGTTGCTCAGGTTCTTGACTACGTTTGCGTGAATGGAACGGTCCCATTCATTATAGTTGCCAAGCTTGGCAAGCGCTGGTTCGTCAATGTCCACAATCAAAATGCCCGGATCGTAGCTTCCGGTGGTCTTGATCTTGGCGCTTTCACTAACGCGGTTTTCTTCAATGTAGGTGTCCAGCTTGAAGAACAAATCGTAGAATAGGTATTCCAGTTTTTCAGCTGTGTTTCGGGTTGTTCCGGTAATGTCGTTTTGGGTACTACCAAAAACGAGGATGAAGGAAACCACGATTGTGGAAATTGCAATACCAAAGAAGACTTTCTTGGTTTTCTTAGAAATCTTACGCATATGGTTAAAGATAACAAGAATATGCTTTCTGTCATTTTGATGACAAATTTATAGACTATATTTATGGAGTAAAATTTCGGAGGAGTCTTGGCTACTCAAAAAAAGAAAACGTCATCCAGGGCAAAGGGCTCTGGTAAAGGTTCTAAATCGACTAAAAATTCTGGCAAAGGTGCTTTGAGCGAGGGCGAACAGGGCTTTGGTCTTGTTCTTGCCGGCTGGTTTTTGCTGATAGTTGGTGTGTTGCTCCTTTTGGGGTGCGTCAGCTCGGTTTATAGCGGTTCCAAGGGTAACTGGCTTGGCCCATACCTGGGAGCAATGATTCCCAATGCGGTAACCTTCCTGTTCGGTAAGGTTTCTGTGCTTTTCTTTACGGTGTCTCTGGTTCTCTGGGGTGTTGGCCTTGCCTTTGCTGGTTTCCGGAGCCGTGTGATACGCTATGCTTTGGGTATGACCCTTCTATCGTTGGATTTGTCATTCCTTCTTGCGCTTAAGAGTTATGGGGTTTCCCAGGTTTCCAAGGATGTTTTGCTTTTGAATGGCGGTGTTCTTGGCCAGTTCTTTACGCAGAATATTGCCATTCCTGTTTTTGGCACTGCATCCAGCATTGCTCCTCTTTGTATTCTTCTTGTTTGTTTGGTCTTGATTCTTGTTCTCTCGTTTGGTCTGCGTCCTAGGCACTTCCGTTTTGTTGCCCAGGGAACAAGTTGGCTCAAATCTGTTTTTGCCAAGAAACCTGTCTTGGAACCCGATGTTGTGGAACTCGACTCAGATTATGGTGACGACGAACATGTTCGCAAGGCAAAAGCCAGTTCCGATAGAGGTGTGAGAGGATTGCCCCGTGGTGTGACCATGGATGACAATACTGTAATGCTTGAACCGGATGAATTCAAGATTCGCCGCAAGGGGAAGGTGGTCCCCTTTAGCGGTAGAAACAACTGGCTTGAAAACGACCTTGATATCAATAATGTCGAAGAAATGCCTGGCGAAATTCCGGAAGCAGAAAAAGACGCTGGCGCAACAATTGCTGCCGGCGCAAGTGCTGCTCCCACCTTGGCTGCAGCGGAAACCGCCGGCGGTGAAGATCCTGAAATTGCACGTCTGCAGGAGTTCCTGCGCCTTAATGAACGTCACATGAACGCCCTTGAAATAGTTGAAGTCAAGGAAAAGATTGCTGCATTGCGTCGCGCTCGCGACCTGATTGATTGGGAAAGGGGCCATAAGGGTCGTATGCAGGTTAAGGGCGATGTCCGCCGTAGTGAGGGAAATGCTCCTGAAGTAGCTGCCGCTGCGGAGGTCGCAGCAGAACCCACCATGGTTGCTGGAACCGATGCCACCGTTGTTGCAGGAGCTGATTCTACGGTTGTTGCCGGTATGTCTTGCGAGGAAGTTGCCTCTCGTGAGACCATGAAGACTTCGTCAGTCGAAAGGACTATCAACGCGGAAGACCTTCTGGGCGGTGATGGCGCTAGACGGGACGACATGACAACTTCCGGAAACGAAGACTTTGACAACGATGGTTTTGATTCTCCTGCGGAAGGTCAGGATGACACCTTTACTCCGGTGGTCTATGGTGCCGACGCCAACGAAGACGGGACGATTGCTGCTGGCCATGGGGCATCCATTCCTCAGCCAGACCCAACGGCACACTTTGATACCTATAAGGTTCCGTCCATTTCTGAAATCCTCAACGACCACGAAGTTCAGACTGCTGATTATACCGAAGATGAACTGAATGCTATCGGTAAGATGCTTGAAGAAAAGTTGGAAAACTTCAAGGTGAAGGGTCGCGTCATTGGTTGCGAAACAGGCCCTATGATTACCCGCTTTGAAGTGGAACCGGGTCCTGGCGTAAAGGTAAGCCGCTTTACCGCTTTGCAAGAAGACCTGGCCATGCCGCTACGTGTATCTTCCGTTCGCATTTTGGCTCCCATTCCGGGTAAGGCTGCGGTGGGTATCGAAATCCCCAATCGTAAGTTCCAGACTGTGTACAGTAAGGATGTGTTTGAAAGCGAAAAGTTCGCTCCCACTCCCGACAAGATTCAGGTGGCTTTGGGTAAGGATATTACTGGCGAAGCCTTTACCATGGACTTGGCAAAGGCTCCTCATTTGCTCATTGCTGGTCAGACCGGTTCCGGTAAGTCTGTCTGCATTAACGCCCTTATGGCAAGTATGTTGTTCAGCAAGACGCCCGACGAACTTCGCATGATTTTGGTGGACCCCAAGGCTGTGGAACTCAAGATGTACGAAAGCATTCCGCACTTGCTGGCTCCTGTGATTACCAAACCTGAAATTGCAATCCAGGCCCTGCAGTGGCTGTGCTACGAAATGGATCGCCGTACCGAAGTTCTTGCGACGGCTAAGGTTCGTAACATCGGTGGCTTTAATGCCAAGTATGAAGCTGGCGAACTTCCTGACGATATCCCCGACGAAGACAAGGGCCATCGCATGCCGTTCATTGTGGTGATTATCGATGAAATGGCTGACCTTATGATGGTTGCTGGCAAGGAAATCGAAAAGTCCGTGGCTCGCCTGGCTGCAAAGGCTCGAGCCGTGGGTATTCACTTGGTACTTGCAACCCAGCGTCCTTCCGTGAAGGTGATTACGGGTATTATCAAGGCGAACTTGCCTACGCGAATCAGCTTCAAGGTGGCGTCCCAGATCGATGCACGTACCGTCATGGACCATGCTGGCGCCGAAAAGCTTCTGGGACGTGGCGACATGCTGTTCAAGGCCGTGAACGATCCGGATCCGGTTCGCGTACACGGAGCATTCCTCAGTGACGAAGAAGCCGAAAAACTGGCAGACGCCTGCTCCAACCAGAACGTCTATTATCCTCAGGTGGAATCCTTCGATGTTTCCGAAGGTGGTGAGGGCGACGAAGATGGGGAAGGTGGCGGAAAGAATCTGGGTAAGCTTGACCCGCTGCTGTTTGAGGTGGCCTGCTGGGCTGTTGAAGTTAGCGGTCTTTCCACTTCTGCAGTGCAACGTCACTTTAGTGTAGGCTATAGCCGCGCGGGCAAGATTGTGGACCAGCTGTATGGTCTAGGTGTCTGCGGTCCCAGCAAGGGTAACTCCAAGCCTCGCGCCATGCTTGTGGGCATGGATGAACTGATGCAACTGGAACGCTCAGGAACCTTTAGGTAATGAACAATGAAAAATGAATAATTAACAATGAATTTTAATCACGACTTCGCCGTCTTATGTGGGCGCGAAGCGCCATTATCTACATTGTTAATTGTTAACTGTTAATTATTAATTGATAACTAAGCCGAGTGTCGCAAAAATAAGCTTACTTATTTTTATGACCGAGGCGCATTATCAAAAATAACGAAGTTATTAATTGTTATGAAAGAATACGCTCCTTCGAAAATCAATTTGTTTCTTGATGTCATCCGCAAGCGTGAGGACGGTTATCACGACCTGGGAACGGTGTTCCAGACCGTAGATGCTGGCGATACGGTTTCTGCCGAAGTTCGTGCAGATGGCCAGATTGTGCTGACCTACAACAATCCTCAGGACTATCCGGTAGAAAAGGACCTTGTGTTCAAGGCGGCTGTTGCGCTGAAGGCTTATGCAGCGGAGCAGGGCGTGCCTGGCGCAGAATCTCTCGGTGCCG
>JAKSIF010000086.1 GCA_024398965.1 Fibrobacter sp.
CTTTGGCGGCTTAGCTCAGTTGGTAGAGCGTCGGAATCATAATCCGCAGGTCTGTGGTTCGAGCCCACAAGCCGCTAGTAAATAAAAAGAGGCAGATATGTCAAAACGAATTCTTGCAATCACGTTCTTGATTATCGCCTCTTTTTTTGTTGCCTGCACCGAGGAACAGGGTGGTACTCCTGAAATGACCCAGATGCAGGTTCAGGCTCCCAAGAGCCAGCCCATTGTGCAGGTTAACGCCTTCACAGCTCCCAGCAGCCCGGAAATTACCGCTGAAAAGGCAAGGCTCTACGCCAAGGCCAGCGCCGGCCTGGTTGAACTGGGTTTCCGTTGGTCCGAACGCATCGACAAGGCTGCAGATACCGAAAAGGTTCAGATCCTGAATGCCTACAATGTTGCTCGTGATCAGCTTTGCGCCCGCGTCGGTCTTGCCGGCATTGCGGAATACAACTGGATTACCAACGTGGCACTTCCCAACGAGAAGAACAAGGAAGTCTTTGAAAACGCTGGCATCAAATTGCCTAACTAGTTGTTAGCATGTAATTTCATCTTTGATTTTTCCCCCTTTATCAGAAGGGGGGATTTTTTTATACTCTAGGAAAAAATGGATTGCTAGATATGGCCTATGCTTCGCACCATTGCCATACTGCTGTCAGTGTTATCGGTACTTTGCTTTGCTAGGTCTCAAGAGTCGCCTAGCGTAGCTGGTGATTCCGTGATCAGCATGAAAGAAATAATGGAGCGTCACAAGACTACCTATGGCGATGTTGTGGAGATCTTTTCTGATACGGTTCCTCCAGTTTATGGGCCCACGGTTGCTGCAGAGGTTCTTGGGCAGAATATTTTTGTGTGGGGTTGGGACCGCTATGTTCTTGACAAGAATTATGCCCGCATCGGTCCTGCTACGTGGAAGCGGAACCTTCGCGAAGGCTGGGAATGGGACCACAATCATTGGGCCATCAACTTTTACGGCCATCCCTATCAAGGTTCCATGTATTATGCGACGGCACGCGCTGGCGGTTACGGATTCTACCGCAGCATGTTGTGGGCGGGTCTTGGCAGCTTTACCTGGGAGATGTTTGCGGAGACGGAATATCCGGCACCCAACGACTTGATTACCACGACAATCGGCGGATCCGTTTACGGTGAAGTGCTCTACAGACTTTCACGACTTGCGTATAACAACAATGATGTTCCCTGGTACAGGCACTTGGCTGCCTTTGTGCTGGAGCCCGCCGGTTACCTGCAGAGACGTGCCTTTGGGAATAGGGATTCCAGGACAGGCTTTGTTCCGATTGAGCTTGCCATAGCATTGGGCGGTGGTTCCCGATTTGGAAGTGACTACCGTTTTGGCGGAAAGTCTGCGGACGAATTGGACAAGGAGTGGCGCGATCACCATGGTATGATGTCACTGTACCTGGAGTACGGTCGTCCTTATACGATTGTGAAGCAGCCTTTTGACTACTTCAAGATTGATGCCACGGGGGAGGCCGGTTTTGAAGGCAACGTCATTATGATGGATGTGATGGGTAAGCTGAAGAATGTGGGTGTTCACGGCAGGGGACACTGGCTTGATTTTTCCTTGAATCTGGATTTCGGCTCCTTCTACGGGGACTTGGCTACGGTCAGTACCATATCCATTGGCGGCGCCTTGGACTTGGCGCTATGGGTTACTCCCGACTTGCGTTTCAGGGTGATGAATCAGCTTTACTGGATTGTGCTTGGCACGGCTGACATGGGATACGACGACCTGATCAAGGAAGTGCATCCGGAGTATTCTTCGGACATGGACAACTACCAGTACAATTCCGGTGTGAAGTACGGCCTTATGCTGGAGCTGCTGTACAAGAAAAAACTGAGGTTCTATAACCAGGTTACGGTGGACGCGATGAAGACGATTACGGGATCCACACAGTACTATGGTGCCGATGGCTGGGACTTTCTTGTGTTGAACCATACCACTGTCGAGTACAGCCTTTTGGATTGGCTGAATGTTGGAAGCAGGCTGGATACCTATCTGAAAATGGCGGCTTATTCCACGGAGTTGTTCGAGCCTATGAGTCGAAGGATCTTTGCCTTGTCGACTTACTTCAGTATACTACTGTAGAAGGACTTTACGTCATCCCAGCGGTAGTAGGGGGCCGTGGGGCATTTTTCCTTCTTGGGTATGCTGGCCTGGTCGCAGGTGATGGGGGCGGTGACTTCACGTTCGTTGTAGAGGAATTTCACAAGGACAGGCTTGTAGTTCTTGGCAGTGTTGTCGCGGGTGATGGTGCCTGACTTGTAGAATACCATCTGCAGGTTTGCAGCCATGGGGATAATCCTGAAGTCGGTCCACTGTTCGTGAAGTTTCGAGAGGTCGCTGACTTTTGCGTCTGCGATGGAGAGCTGCATCAGGCTTGCCAGGGGAAGGATTGCGGTGTCGTGACCGAAGCGCAGGGTGGCAGCCACGTTACTTGGGGTAGCGCCAGCCTTGTTTTCGCTTGCGGTGCTGTCGCCGTAGATTGCCTTTTCGGCTTCGCCTAGAATGTGGGCGAGGACTGGCTTTGCAGTGTTCACGCCATCGTCACCTGTCAGCGGGCACGTTCCGAGAATGCTGTACCACCAGGCGTTCTGGGCCTTCCATCGAGAAATCTTTTCTTCCTTGGTGAAGATCTTTTCAAGAATCAGCAGGCTGTTGTCTTCTTCCATTCCCTGGAGGCTTCCGCTGATTTCAAACATCTTGTTGTACAGCTCGGAAATATTGACGTTCTTTGATGCGTAGGCGGTATCGGCGAACAGCGTCTGCACGAAATTCCTGGTGGAAATATCCTGCCAGAGCTTGTCGCTTTCGGCCTTGTATTCGGCGGTTTCAGCGTAGTTCTTTGTGATGTCGAAGCTGAAGGTGTTGATGAACTCCATTAGGCTCTTGCCTGTTTCCTGATGGATTTCCACCTTGGGTTTCTGCGAGCGAAGTTCCCCGAGGAATGCGCTCATGCTGAGGATGCAACGGCCAGATGTGCTTGCGTAGGCATCCACGCGGGCGGGAATCTTTTTGCCCTTGGAATCTTTACGATCGGCAAAGATTTCGGGAAAGTTCCTGGCCATACGTCGAGCGATACCCTCGTGCTGCTTGGCGCCAACCTGGGTCAAGTCTCCTGCGCGGGGTGCCGCCTTTTCGGCAAGGACTTTCGTTGCCGCCATAACGTACTTGCCGGTGACAGAAAGCGCCTTTGCGGAATCGGCCTTGCTGAGAACTGCAAAAAGATTGTTGTAGTCATCGGCGCTATAATGGTAGCGGCTACCGTGCCGGCCGTAGTGGCTGATGTAGAAGGGCTTGTAGCCTACTGGCGCCTTGGTGTACTTTACGCTCTTGCCGGGTTCGGGATAGATACTGTATCCGCTGGTGGTGAATTCGGGATGCGCCTTCAGTTCTTCCATGGTTGTTTGCGCCAGGGATGGAATGGCTAGGCATAATGTGAAAAAAGTGACCAGTACGGTAGCGAGAAAACTATGCATAGGTGTTATATGGACATGTAAGTCAATTGTGAAATTGTTCCTTGTAGAAAAAGATAGATTTTATGGCCCTACTTTTTTATCTTTGGCCCATGCTTTCCCGTCTTGCAGCTACGCTTTTTTTCGTGCTCTCCTGCAGCACGGTATTTGCGTTTGACAATTCGGGCTTCCTGGAAACAGGGGGTGGCATCGAGATCTTTGAAAGGCACTTTCCCCTGCGATTTCTGTGCAACTATAACTTCGCCTCCCTATGGACTAGCGAGTTTCATGAAGGCGCACTTGTTTCCAATAGGCCTGTTGATGTAGGTATTGGTTTCGGCTACAAGGATTTTTACTGGGACTTCCTTTACCCGCTGCCGTTTACGGTAGGCAAGGGGCAGTCGGAATCCATGGCGCTTGAGACGGGAATTGACTTTTTCCCTGATGACTGGTGGATCAAGGGAAAATACCGCCGCTACAGCGGTTTTACATCAGGTAGTAGCGATAGCACCATCTTTGTGGATTTGTGGCAGCGTGATATGTATCTGTCTGCCTTGTGGATGGGAACTGCCAAGGGGCGGTTTACGCCCATGGCCGCCTATTTCTTGGACCGCCGTCAGAAATATTCCGCCGGCAGTCTGCTTTTGGGCGGACGCATTCAGGATTCCAAGGCGAAGGGGCGCGATAGCACCTTGGCGTTCTATACGCAGGAACGTGAAATCTATAGTACCTGGGTCAATATGGGCTATAGCTATACCTGGGTTTTCACCAACTACATGTTCCTGAACCTTTGGGGCATTGCGGGTCTTGCGGTTAGTACGGAATCGGAATCCAATGATTTCATCATGCTGCCCGATGTGGACATGAAGATGGCCTACGGCTATATTGGTGATACGTGGTCCTGGAACACCGTAATGGAAATGGAATACTTGCCTACCATTTTCAATGACCATTGGGAACAGAAGCTGGTTTGCGCATACAAGATCCTGATTGTCCGTAGATTCTAGATTTACGTATAAAGTAATTTCTCTGTTTTATTGCCGTATTCGAGCGATTTAGTTCGGCATCAGTCCAAAATGCCTAAAAAGGTGTTGATTTAGAGGAATTTAGAAGTCCGATTGAGTGGCTTAGCGTTTTGAAGTTGCTAAATTAACCCCGTAAAATTTTAATCAGTGTCCGCAGGCTATGCCTTCGGCCGTAAAAAGGAATCAAAATGAGTATTGTAGATACCGTATTGCACAAGATTTTCGGTACACCCCACGAACGTAAGGTGAAGCAGCTTCGCCCGGTGATCGCCCAGATCAACAAGGCTCGCGAGGCCCTGGAAGCCCTCGATGATGCCGCCCTGGCTGCAAAGAGTGCTGAGTTCCGCGAGAAGCTGAAGAACGGCGCCACCCTTGACGATATCCGTGTGGATGCCTTCGCAGTCTGTAAGGAAGCTTGTGACCGTCGTCTCGGTATCTTCAACATCTTCAAGCCCGAGAACAACTTCGACTTTAGCCAGTTGGGCCCTGAGCTCCAGGATTGCGCCAACGAGGCCAAGGCTCAGCTCGCCAGCGGCAAGAACGAATGGGAAGTCTACCTGCCTGCCGCCCTCTATGCAAAGGTTCGTGAACTCTATCCCAAGTCCGTGAAGCCTTTCCGTATGATGCCTTTCGACGTGCAGATGATCGGTGGCTTGGTTCTTCACGAAGGTGCTATCGCAGAAATGGCTACCGGTGAAGGTAAGACTCTTGCTGCAGCACTGCCCGTTTACCTGAACGCCCTTGGCGGCCATGGTGTTCACGTGGTGACTGTTAACGATTACCTGGCTGGCCGTGACGCCAAGCAGATGGGTATGGTCTATAAGTTCCTGGGTCTTACCGTTGGTCTTATCGTGAACGGCCTCAATCCGGAACAGCGTCGTGAGAGCTACAACTCCGACGTGACCTACGGTACCAACAACGAATTCGGCTTCGACTACCTCCGCGACAACATGGCTGTGGAACCTTCCCAGCTTGTGCAGCGTGAACTGAACTTCTGTATCGTTGACGAAGTGGACTCCATCTTGATCGACGAAGCCCGTACTCCGCTTATCATCAGCGGCCCTGCCGAAGACGCTACCGACAAGTACGCCAAGGCAAATGAAATTGCAAAGAAGCTTATTAAGAACAAGGACTTCAGCGTGGATGAGAAGGACAAGGTTGTCCAGCTCACTTCCAAGGGTGTTACACACATCGAAGACCTTCTCCAGGTCACCAACCTCTACGGCGAACATGCCGACTGGGTACACTTCATTGACCAGGCCCTTAAGGCATGGCACATCTACGTGAAGGATGTGGACTATATCGTACGTGATGGCGAAATCATCATCGTCGACGAAAATACCGGTCGTCTCATGGAAGGCCGCCGTTACAGCAACGGTATGCACCAGGCTATCGAAGCCAAGGAAAACGTGCAGATTCGTCGCGAGAACCAGACTCTCGCAACCATTACCTTCCAGAACTACTTCCGTATGTACAACAAGCTGTCCGGTATGACCGGTACTGCTGAAACGGAAGCAACGGAATTCATCAAGATTTACAACATGAACACTTGGGTGATTCCCACCAACAATCCCTGTGTCCGTAAGGACCTGCAGGACCTGGTGTATAAGTCCGAAGATGCCAAGTGGCGCGCCATTGTTGCAGAAATCAAGGAACGTCACGAAAAGGGCCAGCCCCTGCTCGTTGGTACCGCCTCCATTGAAAAGTCCGAACACCTCCATGGTCTTCTGGAAAAGGAAGGCATTCCTCACGAAGTGCTCAACGCCAAGAACCATGGCCGTGAAGCTGAAATCATCCAGTACGCCGGCTGCAAGGGCAAGGTGACCATCGCTACCAACATGGCTGGTCGTGGTACCGACATTGCCTTGGGCGAAGGTGTTACCGAACTGGGCGGTCTCCATGTGCTGGGTACCGAACGCCATGAATCCCGCCGTATCGACAACCAGCTCCGTGGTCGTTCCGGCCGTCAGGGTGACCCGGGTTCCAGCCAGTACTTCCTGTCTCTGG
>JAKSIF010000087.1 GCA_024398965.1 Fibrobacter sp.
CTCTGCTTGACGTCGTTGCCTTAGTTTATACCTGGCAACAGGAACCCTATGGGGAAGCCGGCCCCACCTAAAGGTGGCCATGCGCACTAAGGAATAAATTCCTAAGTGCTGTCCGCCCAGATGACCAACGTAGAGCTCTTGACATTATGTCAAAAATGACATATATTTAATGAGTCCAAAACATAAACCTTTGGCTTGGTTGAGTTCTCAACCAAAATCTCCGCCGTTGTCACAAAAGGCTAGAATTGAAACAGGATACCTACTTCGCTTGTTACAATCAGGCTTATCTTTGTCAATGCCGCAAAGTCGACCCATGCCGTCAATTGGCGCACGTTGTCATGAATTGCGTATCAACGACGAAAACAAGACATGGCGGATTTTTTATCGAATCGATGATGATGCGATAATCGTGATTCATTGGGTTGATAAGAAAACAAACAAAACTCCGCAGGATGTAATAGAACTCTGCAAGAAACGGCTTTCCGCTTACGAGGCAAAGTGAGGCTGCATGGAAAAGGCAAAAAAAGAAAGGCTAGAAAAGAACGGATGGAAGGTTGGCGACATCGACGAATTTCTGGACCTGAACGAAGCTGAAATGGCGATTATCGAAATGAAGGTTGCGCTCGCCAAGGCTCTTGTGGCAAAGCGAAAGAAAAGTGGATTGTCTCAAGAAGAAGTCGCAAGAATGTCGGGAACAAGTCAATCGCGCCTGGCAAAAATGGAAAAGGCAAATTCCAGCGTGTCTTTGGAATTGTTGATTCGGGCTCTGTTCTCTTTGGGCTCCAGCAAAAAAGAACTTCTAAAGGCTATGGCTAGGTAAAGCCAAAAGGCTGCTCCGCATCCTCACCATAGAAGCGGTATGGCGCCTGGGATGTTCTGCCCGTAGGCATAGTTCAGCACCTTCCCAAGGACATCGTGAATATCTCCCTTCAGCAACACCATCCCGCTGTCGATACATTCCATGGGCAGGTCCCCGTCGATATCCAGACACTCCGGCGCGAGCCTGTTCCAGATGACATAACCCGTGTAGCCGTCGGCAATATCGTCGCGCGTCAAGTTGTCACCCGTGCCCGACTGTACTCGCTTCGCTCCCCGAGCCTTGCTGCACAAGTTTCGGCCCTTCCGGGTGACCATCCCTAACGCAGTCCGTAGTATTCAAGCGTCTTTTCTTAAAGTGTTTTCCCTCACTTTTGCGACTCCCTTTTGGTTACGTCTTCCCGTAGACACAAATAAAAGATTATTTTCTCATTGAAAGGAGAATTTTATGCGTTGTTTGCCGCTTTTTGTGTTTGCGATTTTTGGCTGTTCCCTTCTGGGAGCTTGTTCCTCTAGTACAGTCCCCGCCACGGAGGACGACGATGATGTGCTTTCTTCCAGCAGCAAAACGAAAAATTCCAGTAGTTCCGTGAAGGGTGAAGGATCCGGCAGCGAGTCCGGCGACATTGACAATGAATGCGTGGGCGAAACAGGTAATCCCTGGGATGGAACCACCGCCAAGGAATTCGCATGCGGCACCGGCACGAAACTCAGCCCCTACATGATTCTTACCGCTGAACAGCTGGCCCACCTCTCATTTATCGTAGGCGCGAAGGATAAGGATTACGACGGAAAGTATTTCAAGCTGGGGGCCGACATCATCTTGAATGAAGGCGACGTCATTGACGAAAATGGCGCCTTGGTGGCCGATTCCACCAAGTTGCACAAGTGGACCCCCATCGGTAATTCCAATGTCGCCTTTACCGGAAACTTCGATGGAGATGGTCATTCCGTGAGTGGAATGTTCATTAACACCACCAGTACCCATAACGGCCTGTTTGGGAACTCCAGTGGGACTATCCAGAATGTTGCGGTAGAAAATGGGTGGGTGAAGGGAGGTAACTCCACCGCGGGCGTGATAGGCTCTATTGCCTCGGAAGGCGTTGTAAGGAATGCGCATAACAAAAACAGCGTGACGGGGACAGGCGAAGGCTCAGGTGGAATTGCTGGTACGAAAATTTATAATGCTTATCAGAAAGTTGCAAAACTGGAAAATTGCTCCAATAGAGGCGTTGTCAAAGGAAAGAAATTGGTGGCCGGTATTGTTGGTTCTGTTAGTAACAATCTCAATATAGTCGATGTTCAAAATGAAGGTGTCATTGAAGGGGATTATGGCGTTGCCGGCATTGTTGGACATTTAGGCACAAATACATTGGTGGAGCAATCTGTTAATAAGGGGAATATTTATGGAAAGGAATATACTGCAGGCTTGGTAAGTTTCGCAGGGTATTTACAAGGGTCGGCCTCAAATAAGTATGGTACTTTGGATAGAGTGGTCAACTACGGTGTTGTGGAGGGTACAAAATATACTGCAGGTGTTGTGGGCGAGGCCGCGTGCTATAATGTTCTTTCTGTGGCGAATTTGGGCACTGTTGTAGGCGGAGATTACGTTGGTGGTGTTGCGGGACACAGCAAATATGCTAAAATAGATGGCGTATATAACCGAGGTGATATTTCTGCCAAAACTCGTGTTGGAGGCATAACTGGCTACAATCAAGAAGGCGTCACCAGCTCCGCGTATTCTACCGGCAAGGTAGATGGCGATTCCCTGGTGGGCTTAATGATTGGCTATAACTACAACACCACCATGGCGGACTACTATTACTTAAAGCAAGGCGACCAGGAACCCTTCGGCCTGAACAACGGCGGTGGTGTAGCTACCCCCAAGACGGCGGAAGAAATGAAGTCCCAGGAATTTGCAGAAATCCTTGGAGAAGACTTTGTGTATGATTCAAAAATGAATGACGGATATCCAGTGCTGGGATGGGAAAAGTAATTTTTACAAAGATTTCTTGTGCAAAAGGGAAGTTTGCTGCGTGTATATAAGTAGGTAGAAACTGTTCTGCCTGCGAGCCGGCCGCGTCGCCGGATGTACAGGAACTTTTCATGAGCGAAAGCGCTACAACGGAGAAAATTGACTTCTCGAAACTCTATATCACCAACAGGTTCATGTTCCCTCTGGTCATGAGTCTCAAGGAAATCGCCAAGCCCTTCATCGAGGCGGCGCTTGGCATCAAGATCTACGACCTTAGGGACCCCGAGCAGGAAAAGACGGAGCAGGTGAGCATCTTCAACAAAAGCGTGCAAAACGAGAGTTGCAAAATTATGCTCGCATAATTTTATAACCGAGTGCAGCCGCGGACGCCGTAGGCGTCAAGAGCGTCCGCTACGATGTGTTCACCCCGCAGATCGACGAGAACGGCGAGACCATCAGCTCCTTTGACCTTGAGATGCAGGTAAAGGACACCAAGGAACTTCCCAAGCGCGCCCGCTACTACCAGTCCGTCCGCGACACTCACGAGCTGCACAGGGGCACCATGTACAAGAGTCTCAAAGACCAGTACGTGCTTTTCATCTGCCCAGATGACATCTTTGGGGAGGACCTGCCTATTTACAGTTTCCAGAATTTCGCGGTGGAGAATAAAGATGTCGCTTTGAACGACCGCACCTTCAAGAATTTTTATATCTTTAACGAGTATAAAAAACTTCCGGACGAGCATCCCCTCAAGCCGTACCTGAAGTATTTCGCAACCAACACTGCTGACTCCACGGAGACCGAGGAAATAGACACCAAGGTAAAGTGGTACCAGACCGATAACCAGACGCAGGAGCGCTACATGACATGGGAACAGGAAATCCAGCTCGCCAGGGAAGATGAACGCGAAAAAGAGCGCGAGCGAAACCAGAAGATCATCGAGGAAAAGGACGAAACCATCGAAAAGCAAGAACGCGAGATTGCCGAACTCAAGGCGAAGCTTGCTGAAATGCAGAAATAAAACGAAAGGACCCTTGCGGGTCCTTTTTTTGCAAATGTCGGCGCATCCTCACCATAGAAGCGGTATGGCGCCTGGGGCGTGGCGCAAGCGCACTTCCATGCGTCTCGGCAGTACGAACACGGGTGTTCGTGTTGCTCTTGACTTTTGGGCGTTCCCCCGGCTTTGCCGGGGGCGGGCCTTTGCGTTATCGGCTCGCGCAGCTCGCCGTCCGTTCAGCCTCGCGCTCCCATCCCGTGTGTCACCCTGAGCGTAGCGAAGCGAAGTCAATATAGAATTGTTGGCAACTTGTTGCCTTACAATTCTTAGGTTCGAAGGAGCAGCGCCTTTCTTCCAACGTCATCCTGGAGCGAAGCGATAGGATCTACCGCGCGAGTCCGCCCCGCTTCGCGGCTTCACGCCCTAACGCATCGCAGGTTGGGAATGCTTGAAATCTGGCAAAATGCCACCTAAAAAAAACGACCAAATGAACAGCATAATCGCATATTTTTCAAGATATGACACTAAAGTGTCAAAATATTTGGGTATTTTATATGACATGAAACATTTTTTCCTTACACTTTTCTGCTTAGCATCATTTTCTATAGCAGTGGAGCCGACTTATTACGACCTTGACGATTTTCTCAAGGGCGCAGAACGTGTGCCTAATAAGTGCGTGAATAAGGGTGTAACATACAAATGTATTGGTTACGATGAGGTTGAAGGCGCTATTTTCAATACAAAGACCTTGCGTTCTTATTTCTTTTCAAGAGAAGAATTATTTGATGCTTACGTAGAAATGCAGTGTGAGGATTTCTACGTAAGAGTGAATGAGAATGGTTCCGAAAATATTGTGTGTGCGGAGCAAGTCCCTGTCAAGGAAATTGACTGCTTTTCGAGTCTAAAAACTGTAAAAACGGTTGAGTTTGATGAACTCGGCATTCTTATGGACGAAAAAATTACAAAGAAGGCTGATGTAGCTCTTTGCCGTAATTCATTCCACCACCAATATGGAAGTAATGAAGGCAAACCCTATGTTCGAAATACTCCCAAAAGGTCGGTAAGTGAGCCGGCAAAGCAAGATCTCAAAGATGAAAAGAAAAACAAAATCTTTAATGATGAAGTTGAAAGAACTTTAAAGGATGTGGCTGGCACCCAGACTACTGGCAAGACGGTTCTCGGCGGGCGTCGTGGCAAGGCCGACGGCGGATTTAGTGAAGGCTATAACGAAAGCCACGCTGAAGGTGGTTCCGGTGGTATTGGAGATGGCCTTGCAGGAATGCTTGGTGGCGGAGGTGGCGGTATCGCTACTAAGGCTAAGGGTTCCATTAAGACGCCTTCTGAACGAGATATTGACATAAGTCTTGGAGGTCCCCGATCTCCCGCCGACATCATGAAGGTGGTGCGCCAGTGTACTCCTGGGCTTTGCCATATTTACAATAAGTTTTTGAAGAAGAAACCGGGATTCCAGGGTAAGGTTGTCTTGAAATTCACAATTGCACCGGGTGGCGAAATTATCAGCATTAGTGTAGCTTCTTCTACTACCAGGTATGGTGAATTTGATAATGAAGTCAAGGCTGCCGTTAGCCGCTGGAAATTTAGTAAAGCTAAATCAGGGAATACAACAGTGACAATCCCATTTACCTTTAGTGAATAAAAAACTGTTCCAACAATTAATTCGGCTTCATACCGCAGGAAGGGATAAAGTAAAGCAACGCACGTTCTAACATGCGCTGCAATGTAGAGATCGTTCTTTAGATCGTCAAGGGGAGAATATTTGCTTCTTTTCCAAAGCTTCTACAACTGCAATATCCGCGGGTAGCCAGTCTACCGAGCGGATATTTTCTTTTTCTAACCATTTGGCTGCTTCGTGTTCCAGCAACTTTAATTCGCCGCCGATAACGGTGCAGTAGAAACAATGCATTGTCAGATGGAAGTTGGGGTAGTCGTATTCCACAGTGCAGATGAAATCTTCTACAGAAACGTCTACGGTCAGTTCTTCCTTCAGTTCGCGAGCGAGAGCTTGCTGCGGAGTTTCGCCGGGTTCCATTTTGCCGCCGGGGAA
>JAKSIF010000088.1 GCA_024398965.1 Fibrobacter sp.
TCGTTAAAGAACGTCTCGGCAAGATCTGTCATGAGGTCATCCTTGAAAGACATTGTTTACACAACCTTACGAGAAATGATTGCGGCACCGTTCATCGGGACAAACAACGGGCTGGATTCTTCTTCAAGAATCTTGGACTTGCCGTTCTTAATCCAGGTGTAAACGTAGGACTGGCAAACATTCAGGGTGCCGTCGGTACCATCTGCGATAGCGCCGTAATGCATCTTGAAGCCAGCACCATTACCAATCATGATAATGGAATCCTTGGGAATCAAGTTCAGGTCCTTCTTCTGCTTTTCGTCATAGAAGAATTCATCGTAGGTAATGATGTCCATGCCAAGGATGTGAGCGGCACGAGTAATGCCTTCCGGATCGGTGTCCTTCGGGTCAATTTCACCGAACATCATGTGACGCTTGTCCATGTATTCCTTGACAGCATCATTCTGGATGAATGCGTCGAAGGCGTCGTTACCCATGATGGTCAAACCGACATTGCCACCACCATTCTTCGCGACCAGACGCTTCTGGTTCAGAAGATAGAGAATCGGATTGGAACCATTTGCATCAAACTTATTACCAGAAGCTGCGGGAGAAAGGTTTGCAGAAGGGATGTTCAGGTTGATGGTTCGCATCAGGTTGTCATCAACCTTAACGTCAACCTTACCAGTAGTGATCGCTTCAACAATCTGCTGTTCTTCACGACGTTCGATAGACTGACGAAGTTCGAGAGCGTCATTCATCAAGCTCTGGAACTTAATCTTTTCAGAACTTTCCTGGCCACCATAGGTAACAATACCGTCTGCCTTAGCAGCAGTTTCAACATCGCGCTTGGAAAGATCGCGCCACGGATGCACGGTAGGAGCAGTCACCACAAGGCGTTCAAAGCCATCACGGGCAAGAGCCTTGCCATTTTCGTCATCATCGGCAACATAGGAAGCAATGAGACGGGTCTTCTTATTCTGCTGAAGAATAAGAGTCTTAGTCTTGTGCAGTTCAACAGCGCACATACGGCGAAGGAACTGAGAAGGCTTAAAGTTTACGCTGGTAAGCTTGGTCAGCTCGTAGCGAGAATCAAGATTGAGTTCACCAGACATTCTGTTCTCCTTTCATTAGTCCTTTACGCCGTCAACAGCCTTAAAGAAAAGGCAACGTGCGGCAAGTTCATCCTTAACGGTCTGCACATTGGCACCTTCGCCAACTACAATAGAACCGTCAGCAAAGCAACCTGTGCGGGCAACGAGAGCATAGCCGCCATCAGCACCAGTATTTACATCCGCCATAAGGCGAGCAACCGGTTTAGCATCACCGGCAACAAGCACAAGGCCCTTGTCGGCACCAGCGGAATTCACCGCAAGGATTGCACCGCGCTTAAGGTTCTGATTGGCCCCGATCTTTACAACTTCGCTGTGAATCGGGAAATCACCTGCGATATCGTTGTCGAAATTGATCTTAGTCGACATTGTTTACCCCTTTTTGTAGAATTTGTTTGCAGCTTCCTTGGCCCAATCGGAATGCTTAGAAGCAGAAGTTTCTTCCTTTTCGCCATCCGGAGTCACGCTGTTTGCGGCAGAGGCACTCTTTTCAAGTGCGGAAATAGCACGATCCTTTTCAGATGCGGCAGACGGAACTGTTTCAGCCTTAGCCTTGAATTCGTCACGTTCAGCAGAAACCTTCTTCAGTTCTTCTGCCTGGGCAACGATTTGCTCCTTAGCTTTGGAGAGAGCGAACTCATTTGCGTCAGCGACGGTCTTAGATTCGTCTTCCATAAAGTTTTTCTTGTCTTCTGCAGAGATTTCAACACCCGCAAAAGCAGCTTCAAAGGAAGCTACACGGGCCTTGTAATCAGCAATGGCCTGAGCCTTGATAGCTTCCAGATCCACGCCTTCAGCGCTTGCTGCGGGAGCGGACTTTTTGTTTTCAGTAGCCATTACGCCACCTCCAATAGATAGACTTCCCTGAGCCATTTGTTCACAGAGAGCGTCCAGGGAAATCACGCCGTCTGCAAGACCAGCCTTTACAGCATCGGCACCGATAAACACGGCACCTTTACCGTAATTGTTGAGTACATCCTGGTAAGTAGTTTCACGATTGCGGGCAACCGTTTCAATAAATACGCTGGCAAGATCGTTCAGTTCTTTCTTGATCAGAGCCAAGCCTTCTGGAGTATCGGGCGTTGCAGCTTTATCGGGAGACAGGTCAGAAACAACTACCTGCGTCTTGATCAAATCCTCGCTCCACTTCGAGAAGCTACACAGCACGCCAATAGAACCAAGAGTGCCATTGTCAGCACAAAAAACTTTTTCACAACTAGACCCAATCCAATAGGCGGCAGAACACATCATTCCACCGGTGCGAGCAACAATGCCATACGGCTTTTTACCGCGGGCTTCAAAAATTCGATTACCAAGGTCAGCACAGCCATTGACTTCACCACCCGGAGAATTGATGTCAAAGACAATTCCCTTGACGTTATCATCTGCAAGACATTCATCGAAAGCAGCCTGAATAGAATCGTAAGAATCGCAGCCCCACCAGAACGCATCTTCACCGCGATACATCAGAGAACCGTCAATTTTAATGACGGCAATCCCGTCGTCACGATGTTCAACAGCGTTCACAATATCAAGTTCGCCACTTTCCTTGCGATAGCTGAACCACCCGTCTTCATCTTCGGTAAAACGCAGGCGGGAAGATGCCAGGATAGATGCATCTTCGGAGCGCATAGCCCACTTTGTACCGATAAACTTCGCCAAAAAATTCATTCCTATTTTCCTAGTTCAAAGAACTTTCGTTCGTATCATCAGTCGATACAGAGAAACTTTCAGTCTTAGTTACGCTACCAGGTTCGCCAAGACCCTTTGCCTTGCGCATACTCAGTTCCTTTGCAAGCTGGTCTGTAATCACATCGTATTCGCCGCCATTGACCATGGCGCAAGCAGTATCACGGTCCATAAGCTGTTCGTCAATCTGCATCTTGATTGCCTGGGTCTCCTTAAGCGGATCCAAAAGGAAAGCTGCATCAGAAATCCAACGACATCCACACCATGCGGCGCGTTTCATCGGATCATCAAAGAAACCAGGAGCGTCAATAAGACCCGTTAGGATTGCTTGAGCAAGCCATTTTTCATAAATGGGCTGACAAAAATCCGAAATAAAGTCATTGCGCATGCGGTTGAATGTCTTTCGGCTCTCAAGGACCGCTGCACGAACTGCGTTATAATTCGATGTATGGAAATTCTTTAAAATCACCTCATAGCTCGAACCCGCAGCAGCGCCAGCCTCACTAAAAATGGACTCGACAAACGGCTGATAGTTTACATTCGGTCGAGTCGTATTCAGCAGACTTGCGCTGTACTTGTTCGGCAAAGACCAAATTCCACCAGGTTTCATCGACAGTTCAAGCGAAGGCGCCGTTCCATTCACAGGATTTCCGTAAGAATCCGTTTCCGTGTTTCCTTCGTCAGCGCCCATATCATCGGCTTCTTCGTCATTATTGCTGGTAACGACTGCAGTAACGCAAGCACTGACTACAGCAGCCATAAGTTCTGCATCCTGATATCGTTCCAGCTGCTTAAGCTGCATAATTAAAGGAGCCAGCAGAGGGACACCTCGACGTTGGTCTGTACGATCAACAGACATAACGTGAATCACATTCGGATAACCGAGCGCATCATAAGCAGGAATACGAACACAATCAACCGTATCAGAATAAGAGTCAATGCTCCATGTAGGTTTGGAAGAGAAATGGAATGCAGTCGGCATACCACTCTTATCAACTTCTACTCCATGAACAAGAGCGTCGGAATCAAAAGAACCAAATGGGTTCTGGCAACGGTCAGCTTCAAGGATTTTAATGCAAAGACCAAATGCGGAATTTTTCTTGTCATAGCAAGCAAGACCGAAGCTGTCACCGCCAATTTTTGCTGACTTGAAAGCAAGATGCTGAAGTTGAGCAAAGTTATTCTTGCGCTCTGCATCACAGTTTTTCGATTCAGCCCAAAGTTCAAAAAGACGTTGCGTCTTTCGACACCATTCTTCGGCCTGTTCCGCATTTAGCCCAACCACATCCATCAAACGAAGAGTAGGACGGCACTTACAGCCAGTACCAACAACATTGGTGGTAAAACTTTCAATCATCGCGCGACTGAAAGTGTTGTTCTGGAAAAGCTGGCGGCTACGCAAACGAAGTGTTTCCAGGTCCAAGGCCAGATCACGGTCAGCAGAACTCGGAAGCGCAACAAAATTTCGCAAGGCCTCCGTTACAACGGACGCCGCCTTCCACGCAGTACCTTTTGGACCGATCGTACTAGCCATCGAAAACCCTAACCGGGAATACCCGTAATAATTTTCATTTTACAGTTGCTGCCGCCACGAGCTGAAGCCAAGCGGTCAAGCCACAAATCAAGTTCTTTCTGACAAGATTCAACAGACGCATTCGTTTTAGATCGACCGCCTATGGAATAACTTTGCGCATCCATAGCCCGCACAAGCGCTGTTTCAGCAGCAGCAACCATTTTTTCACAAAGAGCTACAGAATAACGTTTTGCCATACGTTCACAAGATAGCCCATCCACATCGGTAAATACGATTTTTGGACCATCTTTTTTGAAGACGGTCATTTTGGGTATTGACAGGCTATTTGGCAGTGGCTACAGCGTGCTTCAGCTGCTTATCGAATTCCAGGGGAAGTTCCTTCGATGCGATTTTCCGGACGATTTCCTCAAAGTCCCAGCGTTTCATCACCTTGGCAACAGGAACGCCAACGTATAGCCACTTCATTTGCTTGCGGTTGGACTTATCGCGAATGGCAATAATGTCCTGCCCCTTCTTGTTTTTGATGTTCTTGAAGGCGTGGGGCGTGGCCACATGGGCCTTGGTCTTTTTGGGGTAGGCATCGGCATATTTAAGCAATGCGCCGGCGGTCATTCCACGCTTGATCCTACCGCTGGAAAGTCGAAAGTCCTTAAGGCCACCGTCTTTGATGGGAACCATAAGCACCCTGGATTTTTCAGGCTTCTTGTCGCCACCCTTCGTGTTGATATACATCCAATCATGCGGGAAAGAAACTTCTGCAACGGGATTTTCGCGGGTGCCCTTCTTTATCTGGACGCGTTGCGGCAATTTCGTATTGCGCACCGTAAAGGACTTCTTGAATTCCGTGGCAAGGCCAGGCTTTACTTTCTTGAAGGCGACTTCGTTCACCGCCTTAAAGGCAGCAAACCTCACCTGCTTCATGTCCTTCTTGATTTGGTTTTCAAGAGCCTTGCCCAACTTGTCCAAAGATACCGTAACAGAACTCATAGTTTCATTCCTCCCGAAATTTCTCGTATTTGTTTTTTCCTGCGGACGG